>CAZCRJ010000696.1:0-1830 GCA_964501015.1 uncultured Roseivirgaceae bacterium
CATCCATAGATTACGAGCGTCATAGCCCACCACCTTTTCAATTCGTTCCCGCATTTCTTTAGCGGCCTTGTTGGTAAAGGTTAAGGCCATAATGCTGAACGGATCAATATTTTTGTCTTTAATCAGGTGCGCTATCCGGTAGGTGAGTACCCTTGTTTTGCCAGAACCGGCCCCGGCAATAATCATGGTTGGTCCTTCCGTATTGACAACCCCCTCGCGCTGTGCCTCATTCAATTGATTCAAATACTCCATATCGGATGCAAATTAATCGTTGAGCACCAAGTATGGAGAGGAGAGTGTAAATTTTTAGTTGTTATTCAGTAGATAGTGCAAATCAGGCGAATAATCAATTTTACAGAATCATCTGCTATCGGAGAATGTTTACCTTTACAAATTACCCAAATGATTCATGATTAAAATTGGCGAAGTATTGGTGTCGGATGACATAAAGGAAAAGGAGTTTGTCTGTAACCTGGAGAAGTGTAAGGGAGCGTGCTGTGTGGAGGGTGATTATGGAGCGCCTCTGGAGGATGATGAATTAGAAATTCTGAAGGAGATTTATCCAGCTGTTAAACCCTATTTGAGTAAAGAGGGGATAAAGTCCATTGAAGAACAGGGAACCCATGTACTGGATGACGATGGTGATTTTTCTACACCAACTATTGGCGGGCGGGAATGCGCCTATGCCATTTATGATGCTAAGGGTATTTTAAAATGCGGCATTGAGCAAGCGTATTACGATGGTAAAATTTCATGGAAAAAGCCGATCTCCTGCCATCTATATCCTATCAGAATTACAAAAAAGAAAGGCTTTGAGGCAGTGAATTATAATAAGTGGAGTATTTGCTCCCCGGCTTGTGTATTAGGAAAGGAACTTCAGGTACCGCTCTATAAATTCCTAAAAGAACCCCTTATACGAAAGTATGGCCAGGAATGGTATGATGAATTGGTGCGTATTATCGAATTGCCTGAAAAGGAAAATGCCCGAAAGTAACCGGGCATTTTGACTGGAAAAATTATTTCAATTGTGAAAAATCAAAATCGGTCTCCAGGAATTTTGTGGTGAATTTACCGGAACGGAAAATAGCATTATCCATAAGTAAAATGTGAAACGGAATTGTTGTTTTTATTCCTTCAATTACAAATTCCTGCAAAGCTCGTTTCATACGCGTAATTACTTCTTCTCTCGATTGCCCCGTTACTATTAATTTGGCAATCATCGAATCATAGTTAGGTGGAATAGTATATCCGGCATACACATGGCTGTCAATCCGTACCCCATGTCCGCCAGGTAAATGAAGGTTCGTAATTTTTCCGGGCGATGGCCGGAAACCATTGGCGGGATCCTCTGCGTTTATCCGGCACTCCATGGCAAATAGATTGGGGAAATAGTTTTTTCCGGAAATAGGAACACCGGCCGCAACTTTTATTTGTTCTTTGATAAGATCATAATCGGTTACTTCTTCCGTAATGGGATGCTCTACCTGGATTCGTGTATTCATTTCCATGAAGTAGAACTTACCATGTTTGTCAACCAGGAATTCAATGGTGCCTGCACCTTCGTAATTGATAGCCTTTGCGCCTTTAATGGCCGCTTCTCCCATCTCTTCGCGTAATTCCTGAGAAACAACGGGGGAAGGCGTTTCTTCCACCAGTTTCTGATGCCTGCGCTGAACAGAACAATCGCGCTCGGAGAGGTGACAAACTTTTCCATACTGGTCGCCCATGATTTGAATTTCAATATGGCGAGGCTCTTCTACGAATTTTTCAAGATATAATCCGTCATTGCCAAAAGAAGCACTGGCTTCTCTTCGTGCATCATCCCATGCC
>CAZCRJ010000697.1:0-1825 GCA_964501015.1 uncultured Roseivirgaceae bacterium
TAACAGAATGGAGTTTTCTGGGAGGTGGGCTAGGATACCAGCTTGCATTGATTTCACATGGCTTATTAGGATGGGGAACATTTTTAGTACTGGTGTTATCCCTGTTCATCTTTATTATCTTTTATTTTAACGTAAGTGCTATTACTGTCTTTCAGCCTGCTAATCCTAAACCCATGGGCAACGATGCCATTATGGAGGAAGGAGATGAATTAACCTATATGGATGAAAAAGATAACTGGCCACAGCATATTGTTGGTGATGAAATAGAAGAAACTACTCCGGCTGCTGATCTTGCAGATATACCACCGGAACCTGTTAAGCCGGTGCAGGAACTGATGCTTGAAGTAGAAAAGCCCGCTGCTCCGGAAAAACAGAAGGCAGAACCTGAATTTATCATTGAAGAGCGGACTGATACCGATGAACTAGCTGATAAACTGGTGCAGGAAAATGGCGTTTATGATCCCACACTTGATTTACGGGATTATAAATTTCCACCGCTGGAATTGCTGAATGAATATGATACCGGAAAAGTTCAAGTAACGCAGGAGGAACTCAACCAGAACAAGGACAAAATTCTGGCAACGCTTACCAATTTTAAAATTGGCATCTCCAGCATAAAAGCCACCATCGGACCCACGGTAACATTATATGAGATTGTTCCGGATGCCGGGATTAAAATATCACGAATAAAGAATCTTGAAGACGATATTGCCCTGAGCTTATCGGCATTGGGCATTCGTATTATCGCACCCATCCCCGGTAAGGGAACTATTGGTATTGAAGTGCCGAATAAGAATCGTGAAATGGTTAGTATTCGCTCCGTACTTTCTACGGCATCGTTTATAAAAACCGACAAAGAATTGCCGGTGGCCTTGGGCAAGACAATCTCCAACGAAGTATTGGTTATTGACCTGGCCAAGATGCCTCACTTACTGGTGGCAGGCGCAACCGGCCAGGGAAAATCAGTAGGCCTGAATGTCATCCTCGGTTCGTTATTGTATAAACGTCACCCATCGCAATTGAAGTTTGTGTTGGTTGATCCGAAGAAAGTGGAGATGGCACTGTTCAGCAAAATTGAACGTCATTACCTGGCTAAGCTTCCCAATAGCGAGGAGGCAATTATTACCGACACAAAAAAGGTGGTGCATACACTCAATTCATTATGTATTGAGATGGAGAACCGCTATGAGATATTAAAGGATGCAGGTGCCAGAAACCTGAAGGAATACAATGCCAAGTTTTTTGCACGAAAGCTCAATCCAAAGGAAGGTCATCGTTTTCTGCCCTACATCGTTTTGGTGATCGATGAATTGGCCGATCTGATGATGACGGCCGGAAAAGAAGTGGAAACCCCCATTGCCCGCTTAGCCCAGTTAGCCCGTGCTATTGGTATTCATTTAGTGCTGGCCACACAGCGGCCATCGGTAAATGTTATTACCGGGGTGATTAAGGCGAACTTTCCCGCGCGGTTATCGTTCAGGGTAACCTCAAAAGTAGATTCGCGGACAATTCTTGACACCGGTGGTGCCGATCAATTGGTGGGCATGGGCGATATGCTGCTTTCTACCGGGTCCGATACCATCCGGCTTCAATGTCCGTTTGTTGATACACCCGAGATTGAACGGATATGCGAATATATTGGATCACAACGGGGATATGATTCAGCTTACTTATTACCTGAATTTGTTGATGAAGAAGCGGGTGCTTCAACAGTTGATCTTTCGGAGCGGGATGCTCTATTTGAAGAAGCAGCGCGGTTAATTGTGATGCACCAGCAAGGTAGCACCTCCCTGATCCAGCGAAAGCTCAAATTAGGGTATAACCG
>CAZCRJ010000698.1:0-1822 GCA_964501015.1 uncultured Roseivirgaceae bacterium
GAACTAAACTCATAGTAAAAGTAGGAGGCAGCCACCAGGTCTTCCAGACCATGTCCCACCGATTTAAAGAAAGTGATTTCCTGTTCAGTTGTTCTTCCCTTTTTAGTGCCCGAACATAGTTCTACTAAATCGGCCTTAATATCCTCTTTTGAAATAATTCCGGTAGCCAAGGGAATTACAATATCGCCACTCTCTTGTAATCCTCCCTGGTAGGTATCCAAAAACACGGATGACTTCAGTATGGCTTCATCATCCGCTTCGCGCATGTCCTTTTTATACGCACCTACTAAATCCAGGTGTTGTCCTTCCCTCAGCCATTCTCCCTTCACCAGGGGCGTGGGGGAGAGTGTCGCACACGATATTATGTCGACTTCGGATACTTTATCATCCAGGTTTATAATAGCGGTGCATGAATAAGGTGCATTTGAGAGCTCCTTGCAAATGGCTTCTGCTTTTTCCAAAGTTCTTCCCCAGACATACACTTCTTTTATTGGTCTGACGCTCGCGTGTGCCATGATTAAATTTTTCGACAAGGCTCCGGTTCCGATCATTAACAATGATGTAGCGTCTTCTCTTGACAAATAACTACTGGCCAGTGCTGAGGTACAGGATGTTCGTTTAGTCGTTAAGGATTTGGCATCCAGAATGGCTTTAATGTTTCCTTGGTGTGCATCGAAATAGAGGTATGCTCCCTGAATAGAAGGAAGTTTATACGTACCATTATTGGGACTAACCGTTACAATTTTTACGCCTGCATCAATACCGGGATTAAATGCGGGCATGAGCAATAAGGTGGAATCTTTGTTTTCAGCAGGATTGGAATAATCATGATGATGCCGCATCGGCACGTGAATACCAGGCGATGCAAAGCCTATGCGAAGTCGTTCAATCAATTCCATGTAATTACAATGTTGTTCGATAAACGATTCGGATATGAAGTGAGGGGTATTCATTCTTGTTTCATTTTTGTCCAGCGTGTTACAGGTGCGTCTTACATCTCCTTCAGCCTTACCACACTTGCCAGTGTGGCGTAGTTAGGGTATCCACATGTTGAAGTAAGGTCTATGAATTTGGATAAGTGAATAAAGTAGGAATTTATTCAGACCTGCACAAATGGGATTATATGGGCAGAGGCTACAGCCACTGCAAAACATGATACCCTGTTTATCTTTGGAGTGTAGTAAATCAAGTATCATTCCTAATCGGTTCCGGTTTGTGTTTACAAGGGGCTGAACAAGTAACCTGTATATATCGTGTACTTTTCCATGCACTGGCACCCAGAAGTGGTTAAAAGTCGACCAATAATAGCGTCCATTTATCTGACTATTTGCTCATTGATAGTAAAATAAAGGCGCTAATAGCTTACCAGAAATACTTTTGATCGATCTATACGTTATAAACGCTAAACAAAACAAACATCACAATGAAAACGCATTCGAAAATTATAGTAATTGTTCTCTTTATCATGTCAAGTAGTAATGTTTGGGCCCAGGCCGCCTTTGGTTTAAAAGGCGGACTTAACCTTAGTAGCATTGACCTCAACGATGCTGAAGCTACCTATGATTCCCGCACAGGGTATCATGCCGGTATTTTTTTTAGAGGAAGATTCGATAAGATAGCCATCCAGCCTGAACTATTGCTCTATACCCAAAGTGGTGAAATAAAAAGCTCGCTGATTGGTACGGCACAAGAGAGTTTCACATACTTAACCATACCGGTCTTGCTTAAATTTTATCCTGTTGGAGGGCTTAATGTACAGGCGGGCCCCCAAGTTGGATTCTTACTTGATGGTGAGCGGAAGGGTACGTTGGTGGGAGTCGGA
>CAZCRJ010000699.1:0-1820 GCA_964501015.1 uncultured Roseivirgaceae bacterium
AAATGTATTGGCGATAACCTTGCAGCAAACGTTCTGAATCGGTTGTGGTAAGCCCACTGCTGTTGACCGGCGTGATGCTGTTAATGTTGAATTGAATATTGAGTTGGTTGGAGAAGATGCCGTCAACGATGTTCATTTGCGACATAACATTAGATTGCACCGAACCTGACGTGGTGCTTTCGTACTGGCTATCGGTATGAATTTTGATGGTAAATTCTTTTACCGTCTTCGCTCTGAAAGCACGGTGTAAATCTGCAACGAGATCATGGTACGAAGAAGTTGAATTCACGGCTTGACCAGTAACACCGCAAGAAAGTACTCCTCTGATGTCCCTGGCGCGAAAAATTACCGGCTGGGTACGATCAAGTTTGGCCCGCACCTCAGGAGCCATTGCTTGAAAAGTTTCCTCTGATGAATCGACTAAAAACAAAACCTCACCATCAAAAATCGCACCGGATAACTTGCCATCAATTATTGTAATGCGCGCCCATGAATTTTCATTACCGGCAATTTTTCCACTGTAGAGTTTGACATCCTCAGGGAAAGATCGAGTGGATAGAACTTTCGTAAGCCGGGTATCTACGGTCAATTCCAGCCGGAACATTGTGTCGTCAACTTTGTAAGCAAAGATGAGAACAGAGTCATCATGCTCGCCGGTAATCGAGGGACGCATCTCTTCGGTGGTTACAAACTGATTGGCCTGAGCAATACTGAATTCCGGAATCTGTTCCGCTGCAGCTGCCAGAGCGGGATGAGATACCAGAAACGTAATGCCGCTTCCTAGAAAAAGGATTTTAAATAAACGCTTTGCCATCGCAATATTTAATGACTTTTGGGTGGGTAATCCCGACATGGTGTTTTTTGCCGCTTTTTCCGGCATATTCATCAAATAAAAACAGTATCAGGGTCCGTACCGAACAGCAAATAGTTTTTAGCTGTAGTTAGGCTTGGTTTACTTTTCATTCTGCTGTTGAATTTATGACTTTCCGTTTTTACGTTTTATTAAATCATCAGTTAGTTCAAGCCTCCCCCTGCTATTTTGGGTAAGTTAGCTGTATCGCTATTTTTTAGTTGATGTCATGTTATTGGGTTATCCAGTTAGGAGTGATTTCAGTATGCATAACAATAAAATTATGGTCGCCGCGTTGACAGTGGCCACCAGTCTTCTAATAAATGGATGTCGGCTTAATGTAGAAATTGAAAATAATGTGGGCGGCTCCGTAGTCTCGGAAGACGGATTTATTAATTGTCCGGACAAGTGCAGTCATGAGTATGGTTTTAACGAGGTTGTTCTCAATGCAATTGCCTATCCGGGCTATGAATTTGTCGAGTGGGACTACCCCGGCATTTGTCAAAACCTTGATGAACCGTCCCTTGATAATGGTCAATGCCGGCTACGAATGAATAACAATCACACCATTAGGGCACGATTTGCTGAAATAAGCAGCGGCTCCAATCAGAAACCGATTGTTGCTTTCGTGGAGCCGAGCGTACCTGGGGCCTCAGCCACGAACCTGGCCGTTGTGGTGAGTGCAACAGATCCGGATGGGGAAATAGACAGGGTGCGTTTGTATATTAATGATACCTTTGTTCGCAGCGAAGGCTCGGCGCCTTATGATTGGGGTACGGCGAACGGTAATTTCGCCGATGAACCGCTGCTGAATTTGACGCCAGGCGAGACCTATACCCTGCGGGCCGAAGCAACCGACAATGAAGGCGCCACAACTTCAGCGACATTGGCGGTTACCATTGGCGGTGGCAACACTGGCGGCGGTACTGATTGTAATATGAAACCCAGTGGTGCTGATCGAATCATTTCG
>CAZCRJ010000700.1:0-1819 GCA_964501015.1 uncultured Roseivirgaceae bacterium
GAAGCCCATAAACGAAATCTCAAAGTTATTATTGACCTAATCGTAAATCATGTAAGTGCACAGCATCCCTGGTTCATCCAAGCTACTGAAAATAGAAAAGGTCCTTATCGCGATTATTTTATTTGGGCAGACAAGGATAGCATCAAAGGTGAAATTGCAAAAAAAGAAGTAACGCTTGACTCAGATAACATCACGCAATGGCATCCCGTAAATGGTAATGTTAAGGATGAACATTATTATGGGTTCTTTAATGCCAATATGCCCGACCTGAATTTTGACAATCCTGCTGTACGGCAGGAGTTCGTTGAAATCGGAAAGTATTGGTTTGAGGAAATGAAAGTCGATGGCTTTCGATTAGATGCTGCCAAACATATATATCCCGATGATCGGGCAGCAGATAACCATGCTTTTTGGATTTGGTTTCGGGCCGAAATGGAAAAAATAAAGCCAGATGTGTATATGGTTGGTGAGGTTTGGAGTCCTGCCAGGGAAGTCGCTCCTTATCTTAAAGGAATTCCAGCGTTGTTCAACTTTGACCTGGGTGTAGCCATCATTAAAGCCATCAAGGCTGAAAAGGATACAACAGCATTGGTTAATACTTATAAAAAAATTATGGATTACTACCAAAGCATCACCCCTGAATACATCGATGCGACTTTCCTTACTAATCACGATCAAAATAGAATTCTCAGTGAACTGGATGGCGACATTGACAAGTTAAAAATTGCAGCTGCCATATTAATGACCTTGCCGGGTACTCCTTATATTTACTATGGAGAAGAGATTGGTATGCTTGGAATCAAACCTGACGAACACATCAGAGAACCATTTTTATGGGATAGCGCTGGCGGTGATGCCAATCAAGCCTCCTGGATCGCACCTAAATATAGTACCGAAGAAACAGTGCGTCCCTTGTCAGTTCAACAACAGGATGAAAATTCCATTTATAATCATTACAAAAAATTAATTCGATTAAGAAATTCAAGTGTCGCCCTAAGCTATGGCGAACTCAAGTACACAGATATAAAAAAGAAAGAGATCGTTAGCTTTCTAAGGGTAAAAGATGATGAATCCTATTTGGTCATTCATAATATCTCGAACAAATCGATTTCATTAAAACTGCCTGACGAAATTAAAGATTATAATAAATTATATTTTCAGTCGGACGGAAGTGCTAATGTCGGTAAAGATAAATGCACTTTACCGGCTCACTCCACATTAATACTAAAATCTTTTTAAGACCATAAAATCTCAGCTATGTCAAAAAAATTATTCCTGCTTTTAATCACCATAGTCACGGCAATGGGCGGGTTGCTATTCGGATACGATACGGGAGTAATTAATGGCACTCAATTTTTTTTCAGTAAGTATTTTGAATTAGACCCTGCCATGAAAGGGTGGGTAGTTGGGAGCGCGTTGGTTGGGTGTTTCAGCGGTGCACTAATTGCCGGCCAATTGAGTTGGGCCATAGGAAGGAAGTATTCCCTGATCCTTTCTGCAATCTTGTTTACCATTTCCGCATGGGGATCAGGATTGCCTTCCTTCCTGCCTGAATCGGTTTCACTGATGGTCTTTTTTCGAATAATCGGTGGACTCGGTATAGGCATTGCTTCCATGAATGCCCCCATGTACATCGCGGAAATTGCTCCTGCAGATAAGCGTGGCGTGATGGTAACTTATTACCAGCTGGCTGTGGTCATAGGGTTTTTTTCCGTTTTCCTGGTCACATATTTTATTGGTAATGTAAGAACAGAACAAGAAAATATTGACTATGGATGGCGGCTTATGTTCTGGTCTGAGTTAGCTCCTTGTCTGCTTT
>CAZCRJ010000701.1:0-1343 GCA_964501015.1 uncultured Roseivirgaceae bacterium
CCTTCCGTTTTTTCAGCGGGTTTACCCGCTGTATTTATCTTAACAGCTTTTACTGCTTCCAGTTGGTAGGCTAACCAACCACCAGACTTTTGCGGAATTTTATAGGATTTCACGTCAGGTATTTTTTCCACTTTTCGTGAAGCTAGGGAATATATCCCAAGCGAGTCTTTCGGCAAATCTTCTTTTTTCTTTTTCTGCCTGCGAAGCTCTTTCACTACCTCCTTCTGTGGTTTTATTTTAAAAATGGCATAGCGACTATCCCAGGTGAGGGAAATTTCTGCTACCCGTTTTACCGAATCCTGTGCCAGGGTTTTCAGGTTGTGAACGATCATCTTTCCGTCCCCATCCTGTGGATTTATTGTATAGGCGGCAAAAGCACCATCGTTTGTAAGCGCCCGGTAGGTGATTTCCTTCCAGCCATCGTATACATCGTGGGTCAGTGGTTTTTTATGAACAACAACCGTTTTGGATTTTGATTTCTGACTCCAGGAGGGTGTGGTAATCAGTAGGATGGAAAGCAGAAGTAGACATATTCTCATAACGTAATGATTTAGTAATCAAACTTAAGTAAAGTGAGAGAATAAGATATAGGTTTTTTACGGCTGGTTGATTTCTTACCAGACAGGAAAACTTTCGGTATTATGATGAAAAATGTTCATTCCGCATAACTGTAGGTTGACCCAAGAGTTACAGCGTTTATGACTGAATTTTTGACTGTTACAAAAACTTGAATGGTCAAAATCATCAGCTGAAGTAATAAGTACGTTTCATTGACCAGACGAACAATATTCTTCTGATGCACCAATAGGTGCCCCTGGAGGCGCAGACAACAGCGCATCCTCCTTGTATTTTTCCGGATTTTCGCGAAAGGAATTGATCAGGCTAAGTTCGAAGGCATAATGCGCTCTCCAACTTTCGTTTGTGGTTGATTTTATTTTTTCAGCTAACCAATTCTTTACCTGATCTACTTTCAAGAGTGCTATTGCGCGTGCCTGTGCTGATGCGCTGGTGTCCATACTAAGCTTGAGCAGGTTAGTTATAATAGCGTGATTTACGGTCATCTGCAGCAAGCCATCGTATCCTGCTTTCTCAGAGGCTTTAACCGTTGCGTTTAGTATTTTATCCAACACACTTTCCAGGGAAGGCTGCTGATTATTCAAGGCATTTTGCTGAACAAGCCGGGTAGCGCGGGCTGGATGTAAAAGTAAACTGAAGATCATATCCGATGCACTTTCCGCATGCGCCAACGGATCGAATGTTAAATCTGTCCGTGACCGCATGACCTCACGCGACCGCTGAAATCCGATCGGGTGCGGAGGAATATTTTTAATCACTTCGGCAGG
>CAZCRJ010000701.1:1353-1817 GCA_964501015.1 uncultured Roseivirgaceae bacterium
AGTGCAAGTACCTGTGGCGCAACAGTGGCAAGTAAGGCATCCAATGCTTTTTGTTGTTGCGCAGACGAAATCATTTCCGTTGTAAACTGACCATCGCCACGCAGGGCATAGCGGTAATTTATTCCACCCAATAGTTTAACGGCAGCCTCTGCCTGGTAGCGATGAAAAAAATAAAGGGGCACAAGCACTTCTTCCAGCAAAGCCATGGGTATTCCTTCACGGATATTCTTTTCTCCAAAATTTTTCAACGCAAGCGCACGCACCTGCATGACCCGATTTAATTCGTCTGCCACATCGGCACCATTATCCCACAAATGGGCAAAGGGATGTGCTCCACCAGTAGGCCGTGCATCCTGATCCGACAGAAACGTCAGGCCTTGTTTTAACCCATCTTGTACTATCTTTTCCAAGGCAGCGTTTTCATCAGTGCCGTCAGGGAAATCCTGGTAACCATACGTAATAGC
>CAZCRJ010000702.1:0-873 GCA_964501015.1 uncultured Roseivirgaceae bacterium
TTATAATGTACCGATTGAACGGGATAATCTCTCTTCCTTTTCTTTATTGAATACTGGCGCATCGTTTTCACGATTTTACCCCAATGCTTTAGTGAACAATGGACAAGGTGAAAATTATGGATTGGAGGCTACTGTGGAACGATCATTTTCAAAAGGGTATCTTTTTTTGATCACCGGCTCGCTTTTTCAATCGAGGTATGAAGGAAGCGATAACGTATGGCGGAACACTGATTTCAATGGAAATTACATTTTAAACATGCTGTATTCCAAAGAGTGGATTCTGAAGAGACAAAATAGTATTGCTGTTGGTGCCCGCGTGTCATCTGCCGGAGGCAGGCGATATGGTCCAGTGGATGAAGAGGCATCGGAGCGAGAAAAAGAAGTTATTTATGTGGATGAGACCAGGAACACTCTCCAGTTTGATCCGTATTTCAGAGCCGACTTCCGGGTAAGTTATAAGATAAATAAAAAGCGAACGAGCCATGAAGTGGCATTAGACTTCATTAATATATTCGATCGGAAAAATGTACTCCGCCAAACCTATGTTCCAAGCTATGAACCTGGTGAATCCGGTGAAGTAGTTACGGAATATCAGCTGGGATTTTTACCTTTCTTCTATTACCGGATTGATTTTTAATACCTGAACGATACAGATTACTTACGTTGAGGCTCGCGCAAATCAAAGTCTGCCCGGAACCGTGTTTGCCCGTCACGCGTAAGGATGTAACGCAATGTTTTTTTGTCAGGACTGAGCACCAGGCTCCATACATTCGTAGCCGCTGCCGGGATAAGGTTAGCCGTATAGGCATCAGCCGGGAAGTGCTGCTCAAAGGTATTTCCATCGCTGTTGGCATAGCCGCCATACATCGTTAT
>CAZCRJ010000702.1:883-1815 GCA_964501015.1 uncultured Roseivirgaceae bacterium
TGCCGGTGATCATGTTTTAGCAATAACCCATTTTCATCCAGTGTCAACACCCAGGTCCGGGAGTGGTCTTCACCTACCCGGAAGGGAACGCGAACTTCCGTTTCAGAACAGGCTGCAAAATGGATCGATAGCGCCTGGCCTTTAAATGGGTTCTTATCTTCTTCCGGAAATACTACCTTCCCGCTATAATGTTTACCACAGAATGAACCAAGGGCATTGAGAAAATCGTTAGTTGATGATTGGGCAATGGAATGGCAACTGACCAGCAGTAAAATAAGGAGTAAAGGGAATCGCATAAGCCAATTATACGTAAACCCGGAACGAAACCATTTACAATGGCCTTATTAATCGTTAATTTTGTGCGGAAATTTCAGGAAAATCATGGTTTATCCCATTGTAGTGTACGGAGATCCGGTTTTACGCCAGCGGGCAAAGGATATTGAACAGGGAACGGATCTTACCCAATTTATTGACGATATGTTCGAAACCATGCACAACGCGCAGGGAATCGGTCTGGCGGCACCCCAGGTAGGAAAAAGTATCCGGTTATTTGTGGTGGATGGCACCGCACTGGATAAGGATGATGACGAGGCAGAAGAGGGCATGGAAGACTTCAAAAAAACCTTCATTAATCCGGTAATGCTTGAAGAACTAGGTACACCGTGGGAATTTGAAGAAGGGTGTTTAAGTATACCCAACATCCGTCAGGGTGTTACACGAAAGGGCACCATCCGGATCCGCTATTATGATGAGCACTGGAACCTGAAAGAGGAAGAGTACGATGGCATGAAGGCCAGGGTTATCCAGCATGAATACGATCATATTGAAGGGAAACTATTCATCGATTACCTTACACCGTTAAAGAAGCGCTTGCTCAAGGGCAAACTCAGCGATATCAGCCGGGGCGCTGTGAAAACCGAATACCGGATTTT
>CAZCRJ010000703.1:0-1810 GCA_964501015.1 uncultured Roseivirgaceae bacterium
TCATCGAAGCGCAGATTGGTGTATCCGCCATAGTTATTGGCAAGGCCAAAGTTCAGGCAAATGCTTTTGGCATGTCCCATATGTAGATATCCGTTGGGCTCGGGCGGAAACCGGGTAATAATGGTTTTGTACTTGCCGGCTTTCAGGTCATTTTCAACAATTTCTTCCAGAAAGTTCAGGCTCTTTTCGTCACTCATGGCGCTTCGCATATAAAAGGTGCAAAGATAATCTAATGGAACGATTACCTTTGTGTTATGAAAGAAGTTCGTGTGCGATTTGCTCCCAGTCCGACCGGAGCCTTACATATTGGCGGGGTCCGAACCGCCCTTTATAATTACCTGCTGGCCCGGCAAAACAAGGGCACTATGATTCTGCGCATTGAAGATACTGACCAGAACCGGTACGTTCCGGGCGCTGAAGAATACATTATTGAATCATTGGCATGGGCCGGCATTCAGATTGACGAAGGTGTTGGTGTGGGCGGTCCTTTTGCCCCTTACCGCCAATCGGAACGAAAAGCGATCTATAGACAATATGCTCAGCAACTAATTGACACTGGCGTTGCCTATTATGCTTTCGATACGGAAGAAGATCTGGATGCCATGCGCGAACGACTGAAGGCTGCCGTTTCCGATCAACAGCAGTATAGCAGCAGCACACGGTTACAGATGCGCAACGCTCTTACCCTTTCGTCTGATGAGGTAAACCAATTGCTCGAATCAGGCGCATCCTATGTAATCCGGTTGAAAGTGCCGGATAATGAAGAAGTGCGGTTGAATGATCTTATCCGTGGAGAAGTTGTGGTACAATCCGCACAGATCGATGACAAAGTATTGATGAAGTCCGATGGCATGCCTACCTATCACCTGGCGAATGTTGTGGATGATTACCTGATGAAAATATCTCACGTTATCCGCGGAGAAGAGTGGCTGCCTTCCGCTCCGCTGCATGTGTTGTTGTATAAATATTTAGGCTGGGAAAAGGAAATGCCCCACTTTGCCCACTTGCCCCTGTTATTAAAGCCGGATGGCAACGGTAAACTGAGTAAGCGCGATGCCGACCGTATGGGCTTTCCGATTTTCCCGATGAACTGGACCGACCCTAAAACCGGTGAAGTCTCAATTGGATTTAAAGAATCCGGATACCTGCCGGAAGCGATGATCAACTTTCTTGCCTTCCTGGGGTGGAACCCTGGAACAGCGCAGGAAATTTTTTCTATGGATGAATTAATACAATCGTTTAGTATTGAACGTGTTAGTAAAGCCGGTGCCAAATTCGACATCCAGAAAGCACAGTGGTATAATCAACAATACCTGCGTGCCAAATCCGAAGATGAGCTTATGCCCTATTTACTGGATGCCCTGAAACACGAAAATATTTCCTGTTCATTAGAAACGGCAAGAAAAATATGTTCTTTAATGAAGGAGCGCATCACCTTTCCGCAGGAGTTATGGGAGCATGGAAAATTCTTTTTCCGCGCTCCGGATACCTTTGAAGACGGTGTTGTAGCAAAAAAATGGAATAGCGATGCGATAACGGTGTTAACGGCTTATCGCGATGCAGTTCGTATTGCCGATACTTTTAATGCCACGAGTGCAAAAGCGCTGCTCGAAACAGTAACAGCATCATTAAACATTGGTACAGGAAAAATTCTTCAGGCGCTTCGTCTATCCATCACCGGAATGGGTGGTGGCCCGGACCTCATGATGATCATGGAAATTATTGGTAAGGAGGAAGTTGAAAGCAGGATAACCCATGCTCTGGAAACCCTTCACGTAAACGTTAGCTAACGATGGCAAAGAAAGAAAAA
>CAZCRJ010000704.1:0-1805 GCA_964501015.1 uncultured Roseivirgaceae bacterium
TTTAAATCGCCCATCACCAGGATGGGTCCTTTTTTCGCTTTCACTTTTTTTGCAATCAGCATCAGCTCAGCATCACGCTCCGTACTTCTTGCATTTTCCGTTGGGCTTGGCGGTTGCGGATGTGCGGTATAAATAGTGATCGCTATTCCTGCAGGAAGCTCCAGTGTAATTTCAAAGGATGGTATATCCTGTTCTACCAGAAAATTAATGGTGTACGATTTCAGTTTCAATCGAGAATAAAAAATCATACCATACGTATTATCCAGGGGGCAGGAAACCATGTATGGGAAGTCTTTCTCCAGGACAGTGAGTGCTTTCGCCCATCGCGTACCGGTTTACACCACTAACAGCACATCTGGCGTTACGTGTTGCACCAACGTTACAAACCCATTGTATTGGGTATTATCCTGATACACATTGCACATCAACACCCGGATCATATTGTCGTTCAAGGGAATGGTACTGGTAAGCACTTGCTTTTTATGCAAAAGCGTAAAGGGTATAATGATAAAAAGATGATACCCTAACGTACTGAACAATAGGAATAAGACTGCACCCTGCAGTATCGTTATGGGAAAGAGCAGTAAGCCCAATACCAAAAGCACACCAACGATGATCGCTAATTGAGCATGTACAAAATCAAAACCGCGAATCCACCAGGCATCATATTTTATCAGATGAACATAGGAACACACGATAAAGAATGCAGCGATACTATTGAACGTAATCACAGTTGTTGATGGTTAGTGCAGCGGTGGGTTTACTCTTCTACCGATGATTCTGGCCTTCCTTTGTTGCGAGACAGGTAATCGGCCACTCACGATGGAGATAAAGACAATGTTGTCGATACCCCATACAATTTCCAGGAAAGTAAGTGTGATTAAACTGAAAATGATTTCAGTAGAGATGAATTCCATGGAGTTACAACAAGCATAAAATTAACATTACCTAGTCTTTATTTTTCTTCTGAATCTCCTCCACATTTCTAATGAAATTTGAAATTTTGGCATCCGCGTCAGCGCCATACGCGTCTATCAGGGTTCCTTTCCTTCCGTCTTTTGTTTCAATTAAATACAAAATGGAATTATCCTGTGGGTCGGAGTACCCTTCAAACCGATAAAAGTTTGTGATGGCAATATCTTCGGGAATGTAAATTGCTTTTTCATCCTGCGTGCAAAGGCCCTTGGTTATTACTTTAAAATTTTCAGTGTATCCCTTCTTTAATGATTCGTTTACGCACTCCGACAAGGTTTTCATTTGTTGGGTGGCGTCATTTTCGTTCGTGTTCATACATTTTTTGTGTTTAATACGGTTGTTGTTCTTATTCCCGCCTGAAACAGCTACACGAAAATGGCAGATCGTAAAGATAGGAATTGGGAAATACCATAGGCACACTGCCATAAGATTTAGGCCACAAAGAAGGCCACTGTTCGTGGCCTTCCTTCAGAAGTGCGAAAAACCTCTTAATCTACTTCTTCAACCTCCAATTGTGCAGCCATTTCATTTATACGTTCAGCGAGGGTTGTTAATTTTTCATCTGCTTCTGCCTCCTCATCCTTTGTTTCTTCCAGCAATTCAGCACAATGCAACCTACCCAGCACTTTGGCCATAGTTCTCAGTGTGCCATACGTTGAAATTTCATAGTGTTCAATTTTCTGTGCTGCTGCAATTATAGCCGCATCGCGGGCATCGCCCTTTTCATATACTTAAATTAATTCGGCTCCTTCTTTTACCAAACCTTCCATAGCCGCGCCTATCTTTCCAACTGGACTTAAATCCAGAATTACAAAACACAATACAATTCA
>CAZCRJ010000705.1:0-1805 GCA_964501015.1 uncultured Roseivirgaceae bacterium
TTGCTATTCAAAACGTTTTTGGAACAACAGATCAAGGTGATATCGAATACCAATTGGCTTCAAACCCAAGAGGAACTTAATTCAAGTGCGAGGGGAGAACAGCCTATTGATGTAGCGTATACCATTCTGGCCTTGTACAAATTTTATGATGTATTTAAGGAAGAAGGATACGCCCATAAGCTCAAAATATCCTTTGAATGGTTTTTGGGAAATAATCACCTTAATCAAATTATTTACAATCCATGCACTGGTGGTTGTTATGATGGACTTGAAGATAAGTATGTCAATCTTAATCAGGGGGCAGAATCAACTGTTAGCTATTTAATGGCCAGGCTAACCATGATGCGGGATACACTTGATCATGGATTGGAGCAATCGAATGCAGAAGTATTGGAATGGGTGGATTGACAAATTTTTTAGTAAGCAACAGAAATGTATGATTTATGCAAGTTTTGTGTGGGCTTCTATAATAGTTACGTTATAGATTGTGCGCATCTTTATAGAGGAAATGACCGGAGTCAACCAGAATACGTAACCTAACAGAAGGGATTTCGAAACTTGTGTTCGTAATCACGAAATCAGATTTCAATGGGACTATTTTGGACATTGATAGCAGAGATCATTTTCATTAATAAATTCTCTAAAACATAAACAAAACAATCATGGGAAATTTGCTTTATATAGTAGCCGTTATATTAGTTATTCTTTGGCTAATTGGGTTTTTAGGTTTTCAAGCTGGTGGCATTATTCATATTCTTTTGGTAATTGCCATTATAGCGGTACTCTTCAATGTGATTTCAGGTAGAAGAACTTAGTACCAGGCCTAACCGTTTAAACATCCATGACCTTTTTCATCAATGGCCTGCAGGATGTTGTCCATAGGTAATTAAAATATTCTAAAACGAAATATTTATGCTTACGTCTGTCAACAGATTGTATGTAATGATTTTCATCATCATCTAATACGAACGGAAATCATACAAATTATAATACTGCGATAATCTCTATTCTGTTTTGTGATCCCACTGTTGTAATGTGGGATACCTGTAAAAACTTTCAATGTTTATACAAAACATTCGGAAGGGAATACCATCACCTTTGTTAAACAGTACACAATTTACACCATAAAATTAATGAATATGAAAAATCAAGAAGTAAAAGGCAACTGGAATGAATTGAAAGGTAAACTGAAGCAGCAATATGCTACACTTACCGATGATGATTTGTTACTGGTAGAAGGTAAGAAAGATGAAATGTTAGGGAGACTCCAAATTAAATTGGGTAAATCAAAGCAAGAAGTAGAAAAGCTTATCGCTGATCTATAAAATGTGAATTAATTTAATGCAAACTAAAAAAATCATGAAAAAATCAATGCTATTATTAACGATACCAGCGCTACTAGGTGCTTCGTTATTTTTTACAGGTTGTAGTACCTCTGCGGATAAAGTAGAAGATGCTAAAGAAGATGTTGCAGGGGCCAAATCCGATTTGCAGGATGCCCGTGAAGATTTGAGAGACGCTAACCAGGAGTACCTTGCAGATGTGGAATCGTACAGAAGAGAAACAGCAGCAAAAATTGAGGCGAATAACCAAAGCATAATTGCCTTTAATGCGCAAATAAAAAATGAGAAAATGGAAGCACAAGCGGGCTACAGAAGGCAACTTGATGAACTTGAGCGGAAAAATGACAATATGAGAAGCCGCATGGACGACTATAAAGTTAACGGCCAAAGTAATTGGGAATCGTTTAAGAAGGAGTATAATAAGGATATGGATGCGCTAGGAGTTGCATTTAAAAATCTAAC
>CAZCRJ010000706.1:0-1129 GCA_964501015.1 uncultured Roseivirgaceae bacterium
TCCATGGCCAAAAGTTCGTCATGAGAAAAGACGTTTAACGCATGAAGAATTTTTGAAACAATATGAACGCATTATGGTACCAGGTGGTATCGTTGAATTTAAAACAGATAACCGTAAATTTTTTGAATACAGTGTCATTTCAATGCAAGCATATGGCATGAAATTCATTGAACTATCTCTTGATTTACACAAAGATATTGAGATTGAAAACATTATGACTGAGTTTGAAGAAAAGTTTTCTAAACAAGGTCCAATTTACAAAATAAAAGCGTCATTCTAGGAGGATATTATGAATCAAAGATACGTAGATTTAGTGAACTTACCAGGGGCACCAAGTTTTGAAAAACACGTGAAAAAGTATATGAAAAAAGAAATTGCTAAAGTAACAGATGATATTATCGAAGATAAGTTAGGCTCAATATTCGGTGTATTAAACCGGGATTCTAAAGGACCAAAAGTTATGATGGCAGGTCATATGGATGAAGTAGGCGGATTAGTCACAGGGATTACTAAACAAGGCCTTGTTAAGATGATTCCACTTGGTGGCATGAAGGGCGATGTGTATTTGTCTCAACATATGATTATTTATACAGACGACCTTGAAGAAATTCCAGGGGTTACCGCTTCTAAACCACCGCATTTAACCCGTGGTCAAGAAAATAAAGATGCCCCATTAAAATTTGAAGATTTACTCTTAGATGTAGGTGCGGATTCGAAAGAACACGCGGAAGCACTTGGCGTTAAAATAGGGCAACAAGTAATATCAAGAAACAATTATATTGTTACAAACGATGGTAAAAAGTTTATATCTAAAGCTTGGGACAACCGTTTTGGTTGTGGCATGGCACTTGATTTACTTGATGCGATGAAAGATGAAAAACTAGACTGTTCACTATATGCTGGTGCAACAGTTCAAGAAGAAGTTGGACTACGTGGTGCAGCAACAGCTGCAGGACTTGTAAAACCAGATATCTTCTTAGCAGTAGATGCATCGCCTTGTGCAGATTCGTTTGATGGCGATGAAATTAGTGGGACTTTAGGCAATGGATTTTTAGTGCGTTTTTATGATCCTAATGCATTAATGCATCAAGGGATGAAAAAATATATTGAAGCAATGGCAGAAAAACAT
>CAZCRJ010000706.1:1139-1542 GCA_964501015.1 uncultured Roseivirgaceae bacterium
GGATGCTGCACGTATTCAACTCGCTGAAAGCGGTGTAGTTGTTGCAACAATCGGTATGCCTTCACGCTATATTCACTCAACAACATCGATGATTCATCACGATGATTACCTTGCAGTGAAGAAAATATTAATTGAACTGGTTAAATCGTTTAACCCTAAGACGTACGAAGAAATTAAATCGAACGTCTAAACAACAACCCTCATTATCAAAAAATATGGGACCCTTTGAGGCCTAAAATTTAAGGAGATAAAAATGAGAGACAAAAGAGTAAGAGAAATGACTTTGACAGCTATGTTTACTACGATTATTGGAATCATGTCATTTGTACCATGGTTAGGATTCATTACAATTGGTGGGGTTGCCATCACCTTGATTCACATTCCAGTATTAATTGGAGCAATA
>CAZCRJ010000706.1:1552-1795 GCA_964501015.1 uncultured Roseivirgaceae bacterium
AAACGCGTAGGGATTTTCCTAGCTACAGCATTTGGAATTTTCAGCATGATTCGTGCATACATCACACCGGATGCATTTAATGTATTTTTCCAAAATCCACTTGTTTCTATTTTACCAAGATTTTTATTTGGGGTAGCTATTTGGTACATTTATACCTATGTATTTAAATGGTTAAAACCGACAATTATTGGCGATAGATTAGAAACAGATTCAAAAGGAAGAAAACATGTGACAGAATTAACC
>CAZCRJ010000707.1:0-1793 GCA_964501015.1 uncultured Roseivirgaceae bacterium
CCTTTCGGTTCAGATCCGGAGAAGCCATATTGCCAAAACGCGGGTTAACCTGCACACGTGGATACTGAACAAAAACCGGTTTGCCGTTTTTACGGAATTCTATCTGGTAAAAGGTGTTCTCATGATGAATCTCAAAGCGCTCACCAGCCTTGTATTATGGCTTGCCGTTGTATTCAATATCGCGCTTGGCAATAACCATACCCACCTCGTCTGTATACTCCACATCACTCTTATCCACATAGCCACGCTTATGCCTGGGTTCCACCCGTTCGCCCAGATACTCGATTTCATACCCGGCCATTTCCCTGGGTTCATTGACAAATAGCAATAAATTTTCACGGTTGAATTCATCGCTCAGCTGTCGCGAAATCAACATGCCCGTATTATTCAGAGACACCACTTTTGAGTAGCCGGAAGAAAATAATATACCTACGAGCATCAACCCAACACCGATATGGGCTACAGCACCTCCGGACAAGCCTGGATTGGATTTAAGTATACCATAGAGGATTTTTCCATTGGAGAAAACCGTAAATAGTCCGGCAAACAACAACAAGGCATAACCTAAATTATATACACGTGCTATATTCACAATGATTAGGGCAATCAGTAAGGCCAATACAAACGGAACAAAAAGCTGATTTACCAATTCCTTCTTGTCGATTTTCTTCCACCAGAAAAACTGACCAATGGCTGAGAGCGATCCAACAGCAATCGCAAACCAAATTTGAAATTTTGAAAAATACTCAACCTGGTCTCCTGGAATAGCAATGTTGGACGTTCCACCTAAGGCCTCCACTAAATTATTCCATGCCGGGAAAGAGGTTGGCACCAGCACCTGAAAGCCCATCAGACATAATACCGTTGCACCAATGAAGATCCAGAACTCTCGGGAATACGTTGAAATTTCTTTTGCCGATGAGGGTATTTCCTTCCAGCGAACAATCGCCAATACAACGGCTACCAACAGAAAAAATAAAAGGTAGAGTAACAATTGGCCTGAAAGCCCCAGGTCAGTAAAGGAATGCACTGAAGCATCGCCAAGCACACCGCTACGCGTTAAAAAAGTTGAATACAGGATGAGTATAAACACCGAGATAACCAGGATAATGGATGCCTTTAGGGCAGTTTCGCTGTTCTTATAGGTGATCATGGTATGAATGGAGGCCACCAAAATTAACCAGGGTACATAAACTGCGTTTTCCACTGGATCCCAGTTCCAATACCCGCCAAAGTTCAAAGTTTCATAGGCCCAATAACCACCCATTAATATGCCAAGTCCGAGGATAGCACCGGCAAACAACGACCAGGGCAAAGCAGGTCGCACCCACTCGCGGTATCGCTTCAGCCATAAACCAGCAATGGCAAATGAAAAGGGAACCAGAGTAGCGGCAAATCCAAGAAAAAGAGTGGGGGGGTGAATGACCATCCAGTAGTTCTGTAACAGCGGATTCAAGCCTGTTCCATCCTCAGGAATAAAATCTGGCTGAACCGTAAAGATCGGATCGGGCATCGCATCGCGTAACAATATAAATGGGGAACTGCCGATTTTAAATTCAAGCGCTGGTATAACAACGCCCAGAATCATAGACGCTAAAAACGCCTGCACTGCAGCAAAGATGGTCATCACCGGTCCTTCCCAGAATTTGTTGGTAACAATAATGACGATGCCCAGAACAGCATGCCAAAACATCCATAATAAAAAGCTTCCTTCCTGACCATTCCAGAAAGTTGAAATCAGGTAATATCCGGGTAACTTCTTATCGGAATGACTATAGGCGTAATGGTATTCG
>CAZCRJ010000708.1:0-1563 GCA_964501015.1 uncultured Roseivirgaceae bacterium
ACTCCATTATTAAGGCTGCGGCTCCGGTTTGTGGTGGAATAAACCTGGAGTATTATTTCTCCCGGACCGATAACCAGAAATTGGGCGCAGGCACAAAACTTCCGCATAATGTGATGGGATTATTTGGTGTTGCTAATGGAATTGATGGAGACCTTCGGCCGGGGTTGCCAAGCCAGATGATTGAAGTGCATGAACCGGTTCGATTACTCATGATTGTTGAACATTTCCCGGAAGTAGTGCTGGCAACAATTCAGCGAGCCGCTGAAACCTATGAATGGTTTATCAATGAGTGGGTGCACCTTGTGGTTATGCATCCAGAGACGAAGTGTCTGTATTATTTTAATGATGGGAGTTTTAAGCCTTATACTCCGTTGCAGGATTCAGTAGCTTCCATTTCCGATACAGAAGCGCTCATTGAATTGCATCACGACAACGTACCGGTTTATTCATTACTTCCAAACTAAGGTACTATGACACAGATACTGGAATTATTTATACTGATCCCTTTTCTGGGCTTTTGTATTAGTCTGTTCCTTCCGGCTAAGAATGAAGGGTTGATTTCAAAAGTAGTATTTGGTACAGTTGGTCTTCACCTGGCCGGCTTTCAGGTATTTCTGGTGTATTGGTTATGGCATGGTCATCCTGTTCTTAACCTTAAAGAGCTTGTGCTGTTCAAGTCACAGGATTATGAATTTCTGATTGATTTTTATTTTGACAAGATTACTGCCACCTATTTGTTTGTGGGTTCTGTACTCACGTTTATGGTTACGGTCTATAGCCGGTATTACCTGCACCGGGAAACCGGTTATAAAAGGTTTTTTAATACAATACTTTTCTTTTACCTCGGGTATACCATCATAGTTTTCAGTGGCAATATTGAAACCTTGTTTGTGGGCTGGGAGGTACTCGGCATTTCTTCCTTTTTACTGATCGCTTTTTATCGTGACCGGTATTTGCCTGTTAAAAATGCTGTTAAAGTATTTTCCATTTATCGGATAGGGGATGTGGGGCTGATTCTGGCCATGTGGATGAGCCACCATTTGTTTCACGAGAATATTACATTTCTGAAACTTAATAATTATGAACTGGTGCATGATCATCTTCAGGCGCACAGTTGGGTTGGTGTTTTTATTTCGCTTATGTTGCTCATTGCAGCGGCAGCAAAGTCAGCACAGTTACCGTTTTCTACATGGCTGCCCCGGGCTATGGAAGGCCCAACTCCATCGAGTGCCATCTTTTATGGTTCACTGTCTGTGCACATGGGTGTATTTCTTCTGCTACGCACGTTTCCATTCTGGGAGCACCAGTTAACCATTCGTATTTTGATTGGATTGGTAGGGTTGTCTACAAGTATATTGGCAACCGGCATGGCACGTGTTCAGTCCTCTGTAAAAAGTCAGGTGGCGTATTCCTCAATAACCCAGATTGGGTTAATCTTTATTGAGATAGCATCAGGCCTGGAGTACTTGGCACTTTTTCACTTTGCCGGTAATGCTTTCCTACGAACATATCAGTTGCTGGTATCGCCCTCTGTAGTGAGTTACCAGATACGCGAACAGTTTT
>CAZCRJ010000708.1:1573-1789 GCA_964501015.1 uncultured Roseivirgaceae bacterium
ATTGAAGATTCGTTGCCCAAACGAATCGAATATTCCATCTACATGCTATGTTTAAAGGAGTGGAACCTGGATTCGTTTATGCATGATTATTTGTGGAATCCAATAAAATGGGCTGGCCGACAATTGGGCTATTTGAATACGAAAAGAGTATTACTGTTTTTTATACCCGTATATGTTTTAGGTGTGATCGTGCTTACTAACCGTGGCCTGGTACCC
>CAZCRJ010000709.1:0-1788 GCA_964501015.1 uncultured Roseivirgaceae bacterium
GGGTATCAACGTCTCAATAGTAGTTTCCGGACTAACTTTTTTTGTTTCCACTACGGTTTGATACCATACTTCAGCACCTCGGTCTTTCAACTCATCGCGGTTAACAGACGTGATAACGGCATGTTTTACGCCCATCAATTTTATGGCTTCGGCAACACGCCTCGGTTCATCCGTATCGTATTCAGTAGGCCTCCCGGTAGCTACTGCGCAAAATGTACAACTGCGGGTGCACACATTTCCTAATATCATGAAAGTGGCAGTGCCGGCTCCCCAGCATTCACCCATATTCGGACAATTACCGCTTTCGCAAATGGTATGTAATTTATGATCATCTACCAACCTTCGCACCTTGGCATACTCCGGCCCAACAGGCAACTTAACGCGTAACCAATTTGGTTTGCGTTTCCGAAGTTGTTCAGGCGATATGGTAGGGAGTTCTATCATGATGTTGACTTTGTATTCCAGGTCGAGCATTCGCTCACAACCTGTAAAACAGATTACTGACCGATTAGTTCTTTGTATTGATCGGCCGTTAAGAGCTCATCAGCTTCCACAGCATTGCTGATTTCTACTTTCACCATCCATCCTTCGCCATAGGGATCAGCGTTTACTTTTTCGGGACTGCCATCCAGCACCGGATTTATCTCAACAACTTTCCCGCTTACGGGCATAAATAAATCGGATACCGTTTTAACAGCTTCTACCGTACCAAAAACTTCGTGTTGGCCGATTTCCTGGCCGAGGGTGGCGATGTCCACGTATACGATATCGCCCAATTCGCCTTGGGCAAAATCGGTAATACCGATGGTAGCTAGGTTGCCATCAATCCTCACCCATTCGTGATCTTTGGTGTACTTTAATTCGGAAGGAATATTCATAAAATGAAGGATTTAAGTCGCAAAAATAACACAATTGTCAACAGAGGATTGGCAATTACCAATATATTATTGGGCAAGGCTAAACCGTACCTGGAAGCCAAATCGGGTTGTTGACCGCCTGAACGAGTTCGACACCTGGGGCTCATTGACAGTGCGTTCAAAATAGGCCTGAACGTTCAACTTTTGGTTTACAACATAACTGATGTTTGGCCGAAGCTGGAAATTGACGTTTCCGTTTGTCAAGACATTTAGTTCTTTGATTTTCCGTTGAATTGTTGACTGATCGCTGACAGTCATATTCAACCGGAAGGTTACATCATTCTTTAGCACCACCGTTCGGCCCTGTGATTTGATGGGCATTTTCATATTGTTTTTCGTATATCCCACTTCCACGGAAACATCCTTGTTGTTTACTTCGGTGATCTGTGCATTGGACACATTTAAAGCCAGCTCGCGCTTTGTTTTGTATTCAGCACGGGCAGTTAACCTGCTCTTGGTACGAACGTTTATACCAATCAACGGAGCGAACTGTTCTGAAATTAATACCTGACTGATAACATAGATAGGAACAGGTCTCCCGTCTTCATTGGTCAGGGTGGAGTAAATGCCGTTATTATACCTGTCTACCGGAACATTAATGCCAATGTCACCAACATTTTCATATTGCAATGAGTTGGAATAGTTGAGCACGGAATAGGTAGAGTTATACCCATGTGTAAGCGTAATTGACTGAAATATTTTTTTGAAGGCTTCTATTTTACTTAACCCGTTATAATCTATCCTCCAGCCCGGCATCGGAGATTTTGGGAAGGGGCTCAAACTCATTTTTTCAACTTCCTTTCCTGTATAAGCTGAAATGAATGCCGGTATCAAAACATCCTGGCTGATGGAATCATATTCAAAACCGGGA
>CAZCRJ010000710.1:0-1786 GCA_964501015.1 uncultured Roseivirgaceae bacterium
AAATGGGGGCGAGTGTTTCATTACACGTTTATCCAGGTCGCCCGCATACGATTTTACCGGAAGAAATTGCATTAGCCGCTAAACTGATTGTCTGATTACCAGGGAATAACTTTTCGATCACGGAAAAATTGGCCGGTAATTTTCAGATCAGAAGTTGCTAGCCATACAGCAGTATCTGCACCTTGCTCCACCGAACGGGGCGCTGATTTTCCACCCATATCAGTCTTTACCCATCCTGGACAGTAAGCATAAACTGCAATCCTCATTGATTCCAGTTCGTGCGCTAACTGCCGTGTCATAGCATTAAGTGCCGCTTTGGAAATGCAGTAAGCAGGTGACCACCCACCCACGGGATCGGTCATGCTGCCGCCACCACTTGACGTATTGATAATTTTTCCTCCTTCAGAAATAAGGGGTAAAATTTGGTTCACTAATTTCAGCGGCCCCAAAACATTCGTTTCATATGTTTTATGGAAAATCTGGGGCGAGTCTAAAGAAACAGACCGATCTTCTCTCACTAAAACTGCCGCATTATTGATCACAACATCCAATTTACCGAAGTGAACTTTAGTAGCTTCGACAAGTGCAGCAATACCTGATTCATTGGTCACATCCAAAGGCTGAAAATGTACTTTAAGGTTTTCATTTTTCAATCTTTCCTTTGCTTTCATTCCCTTTTTAGCATCCCGCGCAGTAAGAATAACGGAATGCCCAAGCCGAGCCAGTTGGCGCACTACTTCAAAACCAATACCCCTATTGGCTCCGGTAACCAGAATTATACGTGAACAGGTTTTCATAATATGTTTCTATTAATCCCTAAAGTTAATCCATTCCAATCGTAACGAATTTCACCGACAAGGTGAGCCAGATTTAAATAAGTTTCACTAATTTTAATCAAACCCCCTATTCGTTATGGCCATCAATTCTGTTACGGTTCTTGCCACAATTCAGTCTCCTGTTGATAAGGTTTGGAAATTCTGGACGAGCCCGGAGCACATAATCCATTGGAATAATGCATCGGACGACTGGCATACAACCCGCGCAACCAATGACCTTCGCGTAGGCGGAAAATTTCTCTCCCATATGGCCGCTAAAGATGAAAGTATGGGTTTCGATTTTGAAGGAACCTATTCCAAGTTAGAACTTCATAAAACAATTGAATACACCCTTGCTGATGGTCGTGAGGTAAAAATCAATTTTATCGCGAAGGGAAATGAAACGGAAGTAGAAGAAACATTTGAAGCCGAAAGCACGAACTCCGTTGAATTGCAACGCGATGGCTGGCAGGCCATATTAGATAATTTTAAGAACTATGTGGAGTCAAAGACTGTATTTGAAACATTGACTTTTGAAATCCAAATTCAAGCACCAGTTGAAAAGGTATATGTAACCATGTTGGATGAACAGCGGTACCGTACCTGGACATCCGCTTTCAATCCAACGTCACACTTTAAAGGTACTTGGGAAACCGGCTCAAAAATACTTTTCATGGGTATGGATGAGCATGGAAATGAAGGAGGCATGGTTAGCCGGATTCGCGAAAATATTGCAAATACATTTGTATCCATAGAACACATTGGGATTTTACAAGGCGGTAAAGAAATTACCAGCGGAAAAGATGTTGATGGGTGGGCCGGTGCTTTTGAAAACTATACCTATAAAAAAGTGGGTGACCGTTTGACTCTGCTCAAAGTGGATTTGGACACAAATCCGGAATTCAAATCTTACTTTTCAGAAACATATCCTAAAGCATTAGAAATTCTCAAACAGCTTTGTGAAAGCTAAT
>CAZCRJ010000711.1:0-1785 GCA_964501015.1 uncultured Roseivirgaceae bacterium
CGTAACCATGTAGGCAATCTGGTATCCTCCCCAACTATGTCCTTGAATCCCGATACGTTTTTCATCCACAAATCCTTTGGCCATAAGGGAGGTTACCCCCGGCATAATACAGTTCATGGCACTCTCTCCGGGGTACCCGATTTTGTACACAACATCCGGTACAAAAACCACATAACCATTGCTGGTATACATGGAGTAATTGATGGATGAACGAATGGGAGCAGGCACAATGTGCTGATACTGATTGTCGGAATTGCGCTCATAGAAATATACCATCATGGGGTATTTTTTCTTTGGGTCGAATCCTTCCGGTGTATAGAGTAATCCTTCGAGGGGAATATTATCGGCAGAAGCCCATTGAACACGCTCTACATTTCCCCAATAATAGTTTTGCATTTGCGGATTGGCATTCGAAAGTTTTTTCGGTGCTGCAAAATTGAAATCTGTTTTCCATACATCGGGAAACTCACGGAAATTTTCACGGGTAAACAACATTGTGCTGGCATTTCTTGCCTTTACGACATTGCCATAGCGGTAATCGTCCATGATCAGTTTGGTTAGTTTACCGTCTTTGAATGATAGTTTATAATACCCTGATTGTTTAGTCGTTTCATGAAAAGCTGAAAGCAGCATTTCTTTTTCAGGATCGATGAAGCGTTCTTCCGGATCAAGCCGAACATACCGGAAGCGTATTTTTTCTTTTCGTCCGATGGCCGTAAGATTTTTAGGCGCGCTACGGTTCTCCGGATCAAACGCCCAGATGTCATAGCGATCATACGCCAGCAGGTATGCATCATTGGCCGTAAAGCCGGCAATTCCATAGGCAGATGGATAGTAGGGATGGTCATCTTCTTCGTCAGCAAATTGTACAGTTAAGCCTTCATTCAGCTTGACGATTTTTCTGCTGGCAATAGAATAACTGAAATATGAAGTATCCGGGTTGCTGAACCACACTACAAAGTTTGCTTTTGGAGAAAGACGCGCATTGCCTTTTACTTTTTCCTTAATAATTTGTGCAGAGCCGTCCTGAAGATTTACCAGCGTTAAATCCTTATACACATCCGTATCCCAGGTACGCATCATCAGGTAGGAAGATTCATTTTCGGATAACGCAAGGGGTGCATTCCCCTCATCGCCCAGGTCAAGCGAAGGCATTGATTCCTGCGCGAGCTGAACAATTTTAGAAGTGTTCAAATGAATAGCAGAAAGGTACGAACGTTTCTTATCGGCCTCCAGCCTTCTGTTTTGTTGCGGGTAAATGTAATCATCGTTCCAGGCCCACACTTCTACGTTAACAATTTCTTCCGTCAGTAGAGTAGTATCCTGAACTATGGGTTTAGGCGATGATCCGAAAAATAATTTCGATCCGTCTTTGGAGAAAAGCGGGGTATAGTGTTCACTGACAATCCATTCCCGTGGCATGCCGGTTGATGTTTCATCGGCTATTAGACTGGCAGAAGCATTTCCTTTTTTCCAATGGTAAAGCTTCTGATACCGAACAAGCGCTTTTGTTGTATCGGAATCTACCAGGAAAGCAGCCTGCGTTCCGTCTTCATTGATGGAAAGACCTTTTACTTTGTATTTGCTTTTACCCTCAAATAATGGATTGAGTTGTGCAGTTGGTAAATCATACCAGTACACTCCGGGCTGCAGGGTGGAGTCGTTTCCGGTAGTGTGAAACAAAAGGCCTTGTCCATACTTTGCGAAAGCATAGTCTTTTACAAAGCCAAAATATGTTTCCCGGTTATCATTCAAATTACGGAGTACCAGCGTGTAGCCGTTATC
>CAZCRJ010000712.1:0-1783 GCA_964501015.1 uncultured Roseivirgaceae bacterium
TCCTGTTTCATAAAATTCTTACCCATTAAAAATCCTGTATAGCCAAGTTGCCGCAGTTCATGTATGGTTTCGGTATTCTCAATTCCACTTTCCGAAACTTTACTAATGCCATCCGGTATTTGATCGGCCAGTTTCCTGGATACACAAATCGAAACTTCAAACGATTTAAGGTTGCGGTTGTTCACTCCAATCAGATCAGCACCTGAATCCAGGTTGCGATTTAATTCCTCTTCATCGTGTACTTCCAGCAATACCTCAAGGTTCAGACTATGCGCGAGTTTCACAAATTCTCTTATTTTTTCAGGTGATAGTACAGCAGCAATGAGCAGGATAACATCTGCACCGATTGCCTTTGCTTCAATAATCTGATAGGGATCAATCATGAAATCCTTTCGCAGGATCGGACATGTATTAAATTGTCGCGCGAGTGCCAGGTCTTCCATCGTGCCTCCGAAAAACTCCTGGTCGGTCAGGATCGATAAGGCTGATGCGCCTGCTTCCACATAACCTGTTGATATGGCTTCAATAGACACATCGTTATGGATTATACCTTGTGAAGGCGATTTACGTTTGATCTCAGCAATAATGCCCGTTGCACCTGGCCGAACAAGTGCCTGCGTAAGGGAATACGTTGGACGGGAGAAATTGTCACTTCGCTCCAATACCTTTACAGACGTTCGCTCCATGCGTTCCTTAACTTCCTTCACTTTGTGTTCAATAATCGTATCAAGAATATTCATCAACTGCTGGCTAAAAGTTTTTTAAATACTGAATATGCGTTTCCGGATACCAGTGATTCTCTCGCTTTTATAACTGCATGTTCTAATCCAGCCGATTGATCGGCACAGAATAAAGCCATGGAGGCATTGGCAATAACCGCAGCATTTTGTTGGGGAGTACCGTTTCCTTCCAGTATAGATAAAAATATTTTTGCCGAATCTTCAATGGTTTCTCCCCCGGCAATTTCAGCATGGGTCAAGTGGGGTAATCCCAACTCATCCGGGCCTGCTATTCGCTCACCTTTATTAAAGAAATATTTGAAAGGACCGGTTAATGAAATTTCATCATATCCATCCAATGCATGGATGATCATAAAATCCTTATCGCTGTCCTGATAGAGGTATCCGTACTGCCGTGCCAACTCAAGGCTGAAAACACCAACCAATTGCTTTTTGGGGAAGGCAGGATTCACCATGGGGCCAAGCATATTGAAAAACGTTTTAACACCCAGCTCCCTGCGGATTGGCCCAACGTTTTTCATGGCCGGATGAAACAACGGTGCATGCATAAAACAGATGTTCGCCTGTTCAAGACTTCGTTTAAGTTTATCATGATCATTGGTAAAGGTATACCCGAAATATTCCAACACGTTCGAAGATCCGCAGGCTGAGGAGACTCCATAATTTCCATGTTTCGCTACGGGTTGTCCAGCGCCCGCCACTACAAACGCTGATAACGTTGAAATATTAAATGTGTTCTTTCCATCCCCACCTGTACCGCATACATCCATTACCGGTTCATCAAACCTAACCGGGATGCACAACTCCAGCATCGCATCGCGAAATCCTTCCAGTTCTTCTATGGTGATGTTGCGCATCATGTACACGGTCATAAACGATGACATCTGGCTCGGATTGTACTTTCCTGACGTCAGCTCCACCAGCACCTGGCGGGCAGATTCTTTCGTCAGCGATTGATGATCTATTAAATCATTCAGTATATGTTTCATAATCGTGTTGTATCCTCTCGCATTACTTCATCAACCAATTTTTAATCATCTGTG
>CAZCRJ010000713.1:0-1772 GCA_964501015.1 uncultured Roseivirgaceae bacterium
ACTAACGGCCTTTATAGAAGATGAGAAACTTTTGGAATTTGAAATTAAGTAATGTTGCAGGAGTTGTATTTTTTCTCCTGTGTCAAAATGTATATGCACAACTTAGTAAACCAGACCTGGAACTTCCGGAAAATAACTCCTACATTTTTCCAATACGACCCGGAATGCCGGCTTCACTGGCAGGAACAATGGGTGAACTACGGAATACACATTTTCATACTGGTCTTGATATCCGTACCAATAGTGAGATCGGATGGCCCGTGGTAGCCGCCAAAAATGGATACATTTCTCGTGCCGGTGTGAGCAGATCCGGTTACGGCCTTGTGTTGTATGTGAAACATCCTGATGGTAATACAACCGTCTATGGCCATCTTGATAAATTCAACCCATCCGTTCACGAGTATGTCATAAAAGAGCGTTACCGGAGAAAAGAGTCAGAGATTGATTTATATTTCCGTGATAATCAATTTAAAGTAAAAAAAGGGGACACTATTGCCTTTGCCGGTAATACAGGTTCGTCAGCGGGGCCTCACCTCCATTTTGACATACGCGATTCCGACAACCAGGCACTCAATCCGCTGATTTATAATTTTACTGAAGTGCGGGACAATACACCTCCCATTGCACAAAAAATAGCTTTTAAAACACTGGATGCTAACGCCCGGATAAACGACCGGTTTGGGCGCTATGAATATTACCTTCAACGCTCGGGCCGCGATTTCATTCTTACCCAGCCTGTTTTAGCCCATGGTACGATTGGTATTGAATTACTTGCCCATGACATAGTAGATAACGCCCGATTTAAATGCGGAGTGAATTATATCGAAGTATTGGTAGATAGTACATTGGTTTTCAGACAAAATATAGAACAACTTAACCTGAATATGGGCCGAAGTATCTATACCGTAATGGACTTTAAAAAATTGCAAACAGACGGAAACCGTTTCTACCGCCTTTATCAGGAAGATGGTAATTTCCTGAAATTTTATGGTGGCTCTCCCAGCAATGGAAAGCTTTCAATCAATACAGATAAAGAATCCAATGCGAGCATTATCATGAAGGATTTTCATGGCAACACGAGCACGGTACGCTTTCGAATCAAACCTAGTCATCCGGTAAAAGAACTGGTTTTACTGGAGGCCGCAAAAGAAGAATTAATGGCCGCGTTTGACGATAATACGATGATGGTTACCACAAAACCATGTGATAGCGAAAATCCTTTTATTACGTTGTACAGCAAAGGAATTCAGCAACAACTGCCCCCTTCCTATTTTAGTGATGTAAAGGCCGTTTATCTTGTGGATTTACGTAAAACGTTGCCCGATTCAGTTGTGTCCTGTGAAACCTCCTATGTCACTAACCTTAAAGCATTGGTTCCGTCTGGAAAAGAATATAAATATTACAGTGATCGTGTCGATATCCGTTTTCCCACTTCTTCACTCTATGATACACTCTACCTTACTGAAACCCATTATGTTCGTCAAGATAGCCTGGAAGTATTTTCACTCGGACCTACCCTGCCCTTCAGCAGAAGTGTATCTGTTACCCTGAAACCCGTAAAGGTATATTCCATGCAGAAAAATACTTCAGTATATCGCATTCGGGGAAAGTCATTTAGTTATGAAGGTGGCGAATGGTCGAATGGAAAACTTACCTTTTCACCACGGGAACTTGGCGACTATACCATTCTTACGGATACAAAACCACCAACCATCTCCCGTGTGTATGCCAACAACCAGGCCGTTCGATTTAAGATAAGTGATAATTTATCG
>CAZCRJ010000714.1:0-1767 GCA_964501015.1 uncultured Roseivirgaceae bacterium
TTGAATTCAGAAAGTAAAAAATACACCGCTGTAGTCGGATTAGAAGTTCATGTACAGTTAATGACGAAAAGTAAAATCTTTTCAGGAGACTCAACTGAATATGGTGCTGCTCCCAACCGCCAGGTAAGTGCTATTACTTTAGCGCATCCTGGAACGTTGCCCCTGCTCAACAAGAGTGCCGTTGAATATGCGATTAAAATGGGGTTAGCATGTGAATCTACTATTTCAAGGTTTACAATTTTCGATCGTAAAAATTATTTTTATCCAGATCTACCCAAAGGGTATCAGATTACACAGGACCGGACTCCCATTTGTAAAGGAGGTCGAGTAAATATCACAACAAAAGGCGGACAGGAGAAAAGCATAATACTAAACCGCATACACCTGGAAGAAGATGCAGGCAAATCCATTCATATGGATAGTGAATCAGATACATTCGTTGACTTTAACCGGGCTGGGGTTCCGCTTATCGAAGTTGTTACGGAGCCTGTTATTCGCTCCTCTGATGAGGCTTCAGCCTTCCTCACTGAAATAAGAAAGATTGTCCGGTACCTTGAAATCTGTGACGGCAATATGGAAGAAGGATCCTTGCGGTGCGATGCCAACGTTTCTATTATGCCGGCTGGTGCTTCAGTTTATGGAAAGAAGGTCGAAATTAAAAACATGAACTCCATCCGTAATGTTCAACGGGCCATTGATGCCGAAGTGGAACGACAAATTGCACTTGCAGAGGGTGGGGAAGAAATAGTTTCTGAAACACGCACCTTCGATGCCGCAACCGGTAAGAGTTACAGCATGCGCACCAAGGAAGAATTAAACGATTACCGGTATTTTCCCGATCCCGACTTAAGTCCGGTGGAAGTGGAAGACAAGTGGTTTGAGGCCATAAAAGCCTCCATGCCAACCTTACCCCAGGAGTGGATGCGTAAATTAGTTAATGACTACACACTCCCGGTATACGATGCCGGGGTTATTACTGAATCAAAAGAGCTTGTTCTGTATTTCATTGAGGTATGTCAGCATACAACCAACTTTAAAGCAGCCTCCAACTGGTTAATGGGGCCGGTAAAATCATCCTTAAATGAACTTACATTAACGGCAAACGAATTTCCGGTAACGCCTGTTACCTTAGCAGCGTTAATTCAGTTGATTGATGAAGGGAAGGTTAGCTTTTCGGTTGCCTCTCAACGAATTTTTCCAGAGCTTATTAAAATGCCCGGCATATTGCCACTGGAAGTGGCACAGCAATTGAATGTACTGCACGATAGTAATGAAGATGCATTGCAACCCATAATTAATGAAGTGGTACTGGCCTTTCCGGAAAAGGTTGCTGAATATAAAAAGGGTAAGAAAGGATTGTTGGCCATGTTTATGGGAGAAGTGATGAAACGAAGCAAAGGAAAGGCTGATCCTAAAGTGGCCAATGAATTACTACTAAAGAAACTACAGGAAGTATGAATATGATTAGAATTAGAACCACGTATGCATTGATAGTGTTGCTGTTATTGTCGGGATGTTCATCAAACGGACAACAGGCAAAGAATGATGGTGGTTGGGAAATAACGCTCACCGGAAAGGTAAATTATCCACAAAAAAATGGTACAATTTCTATTTCAGAATTAACTAGCAAGGAGAATGGATTTAAGGATACCATTAAACTCAAGAGCAATGCTACGTATTCAAAAAAGATTCGGTTAAAAGAGCCAGGGTATTATAAACTTAGCTTCTACAATCAGCAAACCATTGATTTCATCTTATTTAAAAATG
>CAZCRJ010000715.1:0-1763 GCA_964501015.1 uncultured Roseivirgaceae bacterium
GGTTCAGTGGATGATCGTCTTTTTCATCTTCATCAATCCATGCCAATAAAATTGTATTGGCATCAGCAAAGCGTACAAACTCATCGGTGTGTCCGCCTGTACCCATGGTAACATACGTGCCATCGTGCAAATGCCAGATGTGTTCGTCATCTGCAAGCCCTTTCTTCATCCAAATCACTTTCTTCACATTCATCACGCGCTTATATTCAGCTTCAATTTCTTCTTTGGTCATGCCAGGGTTACGTTGCAACGTAACAGCTTCATTTTGAAGTAAAACACCTTTGCCATTCGATTCGATGGATCCGCCTTCAATAATCAACGTTGATTTGATGTGTTGAGCACCGGTTAGTATTCCCATCAAACTATCAACCTTACTGGTTTTTCCATTCAATTCATTTTTTTCCCACAACACAATACTGTCGGCAAGTTCCGGCTCCCGAAATTTCCACCAGTCGTAATAACCGTAAAGATTCCAGCCAAAATCAGCGGCAGCCATTTCGCCTTGTTGGTTAATTAAAAAGGCAGCGCCATGATCGCGAATCCAATACCGGTCTCCGGGAACAGTGTAAAACAGAATGGCAGTAGTGTCAATTCCGGCATCATGAAGTTTCGATTGTGCCACGGTTTTAAGACTATCCGAGTCTACGGCTATTTTAACCTGCACTTTTCCGGATAGCCCGCGTACCATATCAAAGACTACCCTATGTATAGTAGTGTCGCTTTCTTCCCATCCTAACCAAACAGCTTCATGGGGTTCAAATTCTCCGGGCATGTAAAAAGCTGATGGATCAGATTTTTGCTGACAGGAATATAACATCCATGTAATAATGATTAGTGATAGAATATTTTTCATGGTTTAGTTTTGATAAGGCTGATTGAATTTTTGAAGATAAGGAATATGTATAACATCGCCCACTGATCCAGCCAACCGGTTTGGCCTGTGCTATGTGATTTTTAGACAAACCTGTTACCGTTCATGGGAGTGAATTCGATCCGCCACAATCGTACACAAGGAATTGATTATGGTAGTATAAGAAAACTGCCGTGTGTGAGGAGCAATACTTAATGGTATACTATTAGATTTTTGGAGCATTTTTGGCCATCATTTTCCTGGCTACTGAAGGGAAGAATTTCCCCAAGAACACCCCGATTTTCCCATGCCCCGTAAACACATACACCTTCTTTCTATTCGCAATGGCCTTCACCATAACTTGTGCAGCTTTGTCTGTTGACCACATGAGGTTGGCAGGGCGGGGATCTACGCGCTCCGGATGAAAGTTGCCTTCGTTATCGATACGGGCAATGTTACTGTCCACAAAGCCTGGATGTATGGTAGTGCAGGTTACGCCACTCCCCAGCAACTCCACCTGTAACGTTTCGCCAATATTATGCACGGCAGCTTTTGACGCTCCGTATGCACCAACCATTGGATTGGGTACAAATGCGGCAATGCTGCCGAGGAGCACTACCCTTCCTTTTGTTTGGCGCAGGTGGGGTAGTGAATATTTCACGGTGAGTGCGAGTCCGGTAACGTTCCATGTTAGTTGCCGTTGCCAGTCGGCTTCGGTTAAATCTTCAATCTTACCAAAGACACCTCCGCCTGCATTGGCAATGGCTACATCCAGCTTGCCGAAGTGTGTGATGATGTTGGTTACACAATCTTCAATACTTTTTGTATTCATCACATCGCAAAAAAAGGCTTTTGCTTTTCCACCGCTGGATTCTATTTCTATTACCAGTTGTTCCAGCAAATCCATTCGTCT
>CAZCRJ010000716.1:0-1760 GCA_964501015.1 uncultured Roseivirgaceae bacterium
TATCCGGCATCTTTTTTCTTTTTTCGTTTCGCGAAATTGGCGTGCTCCAGGTCAGGCTCTTCATAGACAATTTCGCTTAGGGGAGTCGCATCAAATGGTGTAACTACATTTTGCCGGATCAATCCAAAAAAACATCGTGCAGTGGCGGCAACATCGTATGCTGCATCGTGGGCATCGCCAAAATCTTTACCGAAAAGTATTTCATGGAGTTCTGCCAGCCTCGGCATTTTTAATCGTCCACCAACTCCACCGGTCAGCTTGCAGAAATCAATGGAGACTAACCCGGTATCAATTTTATTGCTATTGAGCAATGTTTCCGGTTCCATATTTTTCCGGATCAGTTCTGCACCAATAATATTAATGTCAAATTCAATGTTATGGCCTACCAACACATTGGTTCTGGTAAGTTCTTCCAGAAAGGTCGATAGAATGGTACCCAGGTCATGCCCATCATCAAGAGCACGTTGTGTTGAAATACCATGAATTTGTTCGGCCTTATACGGAATATTAAATCCTTCAGGTTTGATCAGGTAATTATGCTGCGATACTAATTTCCCTGTATGATCATGCAATTGCCAAGCTATCTGAACAAGTCTTGGCCAGTTGTCAAGGTCAGTAATGGGGGCAGATTTATTGTGTGGAACACCAGTGGTTTCTGTGTCGAAAATCAGGTACATCGTTCGGTGCGTAGTGGTTGGCGAAAAGCGTAAAAGTAAGGTCTTTACTAAACTAAAGCCATTCCCATTTAGGGAAATAAATACCATAAAGGGAATTAAATTCAACTATCATTTATTTAAATAGCTGATAATCAATACTTAATATTTAAGGTATGTAATTGGCATGTAGGTTTCCATAAAATGGTTACGCCATGAGAAAGTTATTTAAAAAGGTTATTGACATTGCTAAGCGTGAGTGGTTTTTGCTGATTATGATGGCATTTATCAGCTTACTGTTCATTGCCTATGAATTATTGTAAGTGATAACCCTTCATTGCCTTTAAACAGAATCTCTTTTAAGTAGTTGCATCGTTGTTTGGTATTGCTTCGGAGAGTATTTTTATGCGATTAGCATAAATTTCAGAACTATATATGACATGGTTTACTAAATTCTTATCAAGTTCACTGGGTAAGAAACTCTTCATGGCCCTTACCGGTCTTTTTCTCATTTTATTTTTAGCGGTTCACCTGGCCGGCAATCTTCAATTGCTGAACGATGATGGAGGAAAATCCTTCAATATCTACGCTGAGTTTATGAGTACAAACCCTTTGATCCAGTTTGTATCCAAAGGTAATTTTGCCTTTATCGTTTTGCATGCTGTATGGGCTTTGGTACTCACCATACAAAACCGAAAGGCCAGGGGCCCTCAGGGCTACGCCAAAGTTACCTCAACGTCATCCATCTGGGCTTCACGTAACATGGGTATACTCGGTACACTCATCCTGATATTTATTGTTGTTCACTTAAAGGATTTTTGGGCAGAAATGCACTTTGGAGGTATCAGCACAGTAAACTATGATGGACAAGAAGTACGTGATCTGGCGTCACTGGTAAATCTCTGGTTTTCAAAATCATGGTATGTAGGCTTATATGTTTTTTGTATGGCTGCTCTTGGTTTCCACCTGTGGCATGGCTTTGCGAGTGCGTTTCAAACATTGGGTTTAAACCATCTCAAGTACAACGCTGTTATTAGTTTCGTTGGAAAAGCTTTCGCGATTCTGGTTCCGGCATTATTCGCATGGATTCCAATTGCCATGTTTTTT
>CAZCRJ010000717.1:0-1759 GCA_964501015.1 uncultured Roseivirgaceae bacterium
ATTATTGGTGTTATCTACCTGATTACACAGGTGAGAAAGAAATCTAAAGAACAAAGCCTTCCACCACAAGCACCTGCTCCGCGTAAAGAAGTAAGCGAAACACCTCGTTGGAAATCGGAACCAACAGTAGCTTCCCCCGAATCAAAAACGATTTCATTTGAGGATTTATTACGGGAAATCACAGAAGCAAAACTTCCTAAAAGCGAACCTGAATTCAAACCGTATACCCAACCAGAGTATACGAATTATGATGATGAGATACAGGACGAGGGCATTGATGTAGAGCAGGAAGAGGTTACCTATACCTACAACGACCCTATTTATAAGGAATATGAGGTGTCAAAATCACGCGATTATGCATCCGAATCTCTGGAAAATACGCTTAAATTAGAGAATGTAAAAATGGATTACGGCAGGTTTAAGGAGTTCGAAACCGCCTCTAATGCCAATTTGCTTGATTTATATACCAGGGAATTGCGTGATCCGGAAGGATTTAAAAAGGCTGTCATTTTAACTGAGGTATTGAAACCTAAGTATTTTTAATGCTTGCCTGAGCTCTATTATTTGAAGGTAGTAATCGATAAAACGATAATTTTAGCCTGATTTGGCGTCTTTGTGAATACTGAATTTTTTGATGCTATCAGATAATTGTGTAATTTTTTAAAATATTTATTTACATGAGTCTACTTAAAGCCCTTTACATCAGCGCTTTTTTATTTTTCAATAGTGATCATGACAGTCTGCCCCAATTAGGTTCATGTGATGATCTGAAATTATCGGCAAATGTAACGTACGTTGAAAATTCGAAAGGAAAAATTGAAATAAATGTAGATGGGGGAACTTCACCATACACCTATATTTTTTATAAAACATCAGGGCATTTGGTTTCAGAAAAATATTCCTCTAATGTGGTAGATGGACTGGAAAAAGGAAAATATGCCTGTACTGTTGCAGACAAAAATAATTGTAAGAAGACAATTGAAATTGAAATCAAATGATGGTAACCATTCTCTCTAAAAAAACCACCATTGGATTTGCCCTTATAGCACTCATGCTGCTGGCAGGTACAGGCTCCTTTGGCCAAACGTACAATTATTCGGAGGGAAATCTCGATGTTGACGTATTCATATCCAATCCATGTGATGGTCTAGATAATGGTTTCATAACATTTACAGTTAATTCAGCCAACGGTGGAAGTGCAAATCTCCAGATAATTCAGGGACCGAAATCCTTTTTTACAGTAACTAATATTCCGGTTGGAAGCACTTTTGTATTCAACGACTCTCCTTTATCGGGTACACCCTCTTTGTCTGCCGGTAACTATGATTTTATTATTGTTGATATTAATGCAATTGATGTCATTAATACCTTCCCAAATGCTCCACCTAATCCTGCAACACTAACAGCATTACCGGCAATTGGTATCAATATTCTTAATCAGGATAATAACACCAGTTGTAATACTCCTGATGGCAGAATTCGGTTTCAAATTAACGGAGGTTCAAAAATACCTAACCTGCCAATGGGGGAGCAAGGCTCCTTTACCTACACCTGGACTTCCGACAATGGCGCAATATTACCGCCTCCAACAACAGTTAATGGAATCCAGCCAATTTTATTGGATAACCTTAGAGGAGGAACCTATACGGTTTTAATTGACGATAATTATTCAATCTGCTCAGCATCCTTTGATTTTATTATTACCGAACCTACACCAACTATAACGTTGGTGGATTCTGATGTGGAATTGTGTTCGGGT
>CAZCRJ010000718.1:0-763 GCA_964501015.1 uncultured Roseivirgaceae bacterium
AATCCCTCGGTTCTGCAAAACCCTCTGTAAATACGTTGCTGAACACTTGACACTTCAAGTAATTCACTTACCTGTGCATACGGTGCATTCACCAGCCCTGACATATCAAAATCATAAGTCAATGGGATGTAATCTTTATTCTTGAGTTGCATCACTTTTATGTTGTGTTGTGCCAGAGACGACCAGTCGGTATTGGAGATCATAAACTCAAAAAAATCATGAATGGTAGAAGCTGTGTCCTTCATTCGAATAGGGTGCAGTTGAACGTCTTTGATCATTTTGGCATCGAAACGTTTGGCTACCAGTCCGTCATCTTCGATAAAGATTCCTTTAAGATCATAGGATTTTGCTTGCTTTCCGCTTTTATCGGTCAGGGTCAGGTTTACCAACCGGGTATTAAATACATAGGGCGTAATGGGTTCATATAATTTATAGGCGATGTATTCTTTAAGGATAAGGTCGTTGGCAGTCTTGGCGGTTTGACACGGCACAACAAGTTTCAAGTTCTTATTACCGGTGAACAGTGTTCCGTCAGTATCTTTTTTCTTCATTTTTAACCGGATGGGAGGGAAGAAACAATTCTTTCTTCTAAATTCTCCACGTGCACGCAAATCAACTTTTAAAGAATCCCATGTGCCCTGATCATTTTTATAGCTCAGCATGGTAGGTGTGTAAATGGTGTCATTTGTAATCTTCTTCACTTCCTTGATGGAAAATCCCAGTTTTACTTCAACCGGACTGGTGCTTTGAAAAAGTGTTGTAA
>CAZCRJ010000718.1:773-1756 GCA_964501015.1 uncultured Roseivirgaceae bacterium
TACTAACCAGGTAACAAATTACTGATAGCAGGAGTAATGCTTTTTTAATAATCATAAGTAATACAGTTTAATGGCAACCTTCTTTTTTCCTAAATCAATATGTTCAATGGAAATACGTTGAATATTTAATCCGGTTCTTGATTTCAATTCACGAATCAAGTCTTCATGCCGCTCTGGATGGATATTTTGAATGTCATCGAAATCAACGGTTTTGGTTTTCTGATTGCGCATCAGGATGTTGCCGTCTACGGCAAAAACAAAGGTAATGATCAAGGCATTGAGTGTCATAATCTCCCAATATGTCCCTTTCATTATAGAGTTAATAATACCCACAGCCATGATGATAAACAGATAAGTCATGTCTTTAGCAGAAATTGTTTCGGTACGAAAACGGAGCAGAGAAAAGGCAGCCAGCAGTCCAAATGCACTGCCCAGCGAATTAAACGCTTTTGCTTTTTCAAGCATGAAAGCAAGCAGGAAAACAACAAAATTGAGTAGAAAGAAGGTGAAAAACAGATCCCGTTTATTATGAATAGGATAGTAGATATACCGGATCAGGATGATGATTGATCCCATATTGATTAATAAGCGGAAGAAAAAATATTCTGAGAATAGTTGGGAATTCTCCATGAATTAAAGATAAGGATATGTTAAGCAAAATTCCTAAGCAGGATTACTATTTGTGATCGAAGCTCCATAGGTGTCTGTCCGTACTCTTTTACCGCATGGCAATAAAAAACAGAAACACAATTACGCTCGAGGCGAATCCAAACATGAAAACTTTATAGGCATAGCTCAGGAGGTTATATTTCCGCTTTAATATTACTCCCTGATTATACAAATCGATGGACATGTGTTCGTAAATGCCATCTCGGGATTCCAGCAATTGCCCTAGTTGGTTGATGTATTCGGTTTGAGAATATTGCGCGATTACCCCAAAAAAAAGCAAACTGGATTTTTCCGGATTTAGCTTCTTTTTGTGG
>CAZCRJ010000719.1:0-1755 GCA_964501015.1 uncultured Roseivirgaceae bacterium
CCATTGAAAACAGAAAACAATGCTGCAGTGAAGCCTGCACCAATTCCCAGCGCCAGTCCAAGCTTGTATTCAAAATCAAACGAGAAGATTACGTATAATCCAAGGATAACAACAAGTCCTAGAAGTAATTCAAATTTCTTAATCCGGCTTCTGTTCATCCAGGGTTCCAGCAATGCAGCCCATAGTGAATTGGTCGCAAAACCCACAAGGCTTACAGATGCATTGGATACCCGTGCAGAACCAAAAAAAGCAAACCAATGAACACAAACGATGCATCCGATCAGGATCAGTTTCAGTGCATCGGTACGGGACACTGCGAATGTGCCCTTGGTCCAGAGAATGACTGCACCCATGCCAATGGCGGCTAGCAATGTGCGGAAAAATATCATTTCTACTGAAGGGATAGTTATCAGTAAACCAAGGATGGCCGTGAATCCCCAAAGAAAAACAATAAAGTGAAGCTTCAGGTAATCCGATGTGGTGGCCATTACCGCGGAACGTATTTATACATGAATATGGAAATGATTCCAAAGACAATGGACGGTATCCATACCGATATTTGCGGAGGCATGGAGCCCGCTTCAGCAAAGGTCCTGAACATCATGAAAAATAGAATAAACACAAAGGATAATGCAAACCCGAGTGCAATCTGAAAACCTGTGCCACCCCTGCTTTTCCGCGAGGATACGATTACTCCCATGAACGTGAGAATAAATATGGAGAAGGGTGATGCATAGCGTGTATATTTCTCTACTTCATACACTTCAATGCCTGCCGATCCGCGGGAGCGCAGAGTAGTGATGTAGTCATCCAGTTCACTAATGGTAAGCCCGTCATATTTACGATAATCATTCTTAAATTCTTTTGGGTGAATTATAAGGGTAGTATCAAGGGCTAATCCGGAAGTAATCAGATTGCCGGTGGCAGAATCTGATTTTACCCGCTCAAAAACATTATCCACCCGTTTCAGTTTCCAATCGCGCAGGGTCCACTTCAGTTTGGCGGTGTCCCATTCAATCCGGTTAGCTGTTAGTTTTTCCATTAGCCGGTTATTATCAAATCGTTCCAGGGTAAATTGGTACCCTTTATCAGTCATGTTGTTATAGGTTTGTATGTAGATAAAGGTGTTGGGCGCTATCTGCAGATGAATATTCCTCAGGTTGGGATTTGTACTCTTGTTAAGGTAATCCATTTCAAAAGCCAACCGTGTTTTATTGGAATTCGGTATTACCCAACCATTGAGATAAAAGCTAATAGAGGAAATCAGGAGGGCTCCGGATAAATACGGAACGAGCAGCCGCCTGAAGCTTACACCACTGCTAAGGATGGCAATTATTTCTGATCTTCCGGCTAACCGCGCGGTGACATATACGGTGGCAATAAAAACAGTTATCGGTGTTACTAACCCAGCAATCCAGGGGAGGAAGTCGCCATAGTAACCCAGAACCTGTGATGTACTAAGGTTAGCCCTTGCATACTTATCAGCTTTTTCAGTGAAATCGATTACTGTAATAACCGCAAGCAGAATAAGCACCACAAAAAAGAAGGTGCTCAGAAATTGCTTTAGTATGTAGCGGTCTAGAAGTTTCACTTATCCTGATTGTTTCAAAGTCGTGCTGATACTTTTTTTACCATTTCATTTTTCCAGCTTCTGAATGTACCCTGGAGTATTTGTTCCCGCGCCTGTTTTACCAGCCAAAGGTAGAACGTTAGGTTGTGAATGGAAGCAATTTGCGCGCCCAAAATCTCTTTATT
>CAZCRJ010000720.1:0-1751 GCA_964501015.1 uncultured Roseivirgaceae bacterium
GTTAATGTTTCAACCGTATGATTAATTTCATAACCATATGAATCTTTTTTGTTTAATAAAGATAATAAAATCATATCTGTATGACCTCTTAATATATCACCCATTAACTCCATAATTACGCCTCTTTTTTTATAAGTGCCTTAGGATGGAACAAAATAATGAATAGTTTAATTAAAGCAATGATAATCATTATAAACACTGGCGCAAAGACACCAGGTGTAGGAATCATGCCGACTTTATCATTAAACTCAATGATAAAAAACATGATGATTGTTAAAACAATCCAAGTCATAAAACTTAAAGCAAGTGATTTAATATTTGTTTTATTAGATAAGCCTAATAAAGTGTATATTATAAACTGAGCAATGCCAATTAACCCTAAAATACCCACAAAATAAAAACTTTCACTCATAGACATTTTGATCAACTGCATCAAATAAAACGATTTATCATAGGCTGATGGGTCAATGTAATACCAACCATTCTCATGCAAAATTCGACCATAAATCGTAAATGGGCTTATGATTGTCATTACAAGTCCTAACCCTAAAATCAATGCCATTATTCTTACAGTAAACGCTTTGTTTGCGGCTATTGCCATGTTAGATAAGGTTGTGTCTTGTGACTTTTCATCTGCATTAACTGATAAAAAATCTATTGATGCCTTGATTTTGCTGTGTGGTGAATTTAACCCTGTTTGTTGGCGATATCTCAAGATTAATCGGTCATAAAGTATTTTAGCAATCATTGCAAAAATAATTAACCCAATCACAAAGAATAAAAACATGATAAATAAATACCCGCCTAGTGTCATACCACCAGTTGACATCGTATTAGATGCAATAATAAATGTAATCCATCCAGTAACGATACCAGAAAAAATCACGGATAAATTGATGGTCCAAAAAATGAAACAGGTCTTCATGTATGAAAAAATCTTCGTTAAATAAATATGGTGCTTCTCAATATCTAACTCTTCTTTTCTTGCATATTGTGCTTGGGCATAATAATAATATGCCGCCGCACTAAAAAGCAAGATACTAGTCAGTGTAAACAAAAAGCCAATGATTGCGTTTAAAAACATGCCAATAACTGCAAATACACTTAATATAGCAGATAAGATAAAAGCGATGTCAGCCCAATCCGGTTTCACTTTATAAACTTCTGGAATATCATCTTTGATTTTAAAACTACCCATTGATTTAATGGCATCAATATAAGCTTTTTGTTCATCGTTTGTTTTTTCTAAGCGTTCATAATAGCGATCAATCAAATTACTTGATACTTCATCAATAATACTTTCAACGTCTTCTCTTGGATCAAATCTAAACTGATACTTAACATACTGTTTAATCTTTTCTTCCATGGGTCACCTCATACCTAATCTAGTTAGGTATATAATACCCCTTCATACCTAATCTGTCAAGGTATAAAATAGCTAAAAATAAAAGTGCAAAAATTGCACTTTTATAAAGCTAGTAGTCTTTTAAACAAAATGTTATTTTCTAAATGTATATGTTGGAACATATCTTTTTCTAAAGTTTCTAAATACTCATAGGTTTTTTCATAAGTCCCGCAGGCATCACTAGGTACTAGATAATCATGAGTAACCTCTCTTAAGCCTTTTAACAATTCTCCTGCAGCTGCATGTTCAGTTTCAAGGTCATCAATGACTTGTTTAGCCATTAATAAGTCATTTACTGATTTGGTTTCTAAATAATTATAAATCGCAGGGTATTGAATGGTTTCTT
>CAZCRJ010000721.1:0-1742 GCA_964501015.1 uncultured Roseivirgaceae bacterium
ATGAATCGATAACAGCCTTCACTTTATTTAAGGGATTGAAGTTTCCAATAGAAAAGGCATTTTATATCGCCTACCTAACCGTTACAGGACGAAAGGAAATTACCCTGGAAGCCCTGGCGCAACATCTTGACTTGGGTGTAAATACCGTCTGGTCTTTCAAAACCAAGGTGAATTATCGACTTTCAGAACTTGAAAAAAGAGGTAAAAGGACATCGGTTTCCCGGTGGGAGGAGGTAATACTTGAACCAACAAAAAGTTCGCTGAAGAGAAGAGAAGTTCTCCAAAGTGCAGATAAATCAGTCTGAAAACAATCGATTTCGGAGCACTGTTTTTATTGAGTAAAATCAGTGGTTTTGAGTCAATGAAATGGCGCTTTAGGCCACAAAATCAATGTTTTTTTCATGGGAAATTGATGTTAGGTACAGCTGTTGGATTGCTGTGAAAAGGGTATGATTTTGCAAAAATTCCTTCGCATAATCATTGGAATTGTCAAATTTTATTTGGAGGCGAGTGTTTGGCAAGCGCGATTCTTTGGAATGCTTTCCAAAATAGACAGCCGCAAGGTGTGATTTGTGTAAAAAAGACGAATCCCTTTGTAACAAAAACCCCTTTGGAAGTCATCATTTTAGCAGAACTATTGAAAGTAACATACTATGAATAGAACATTACTCTTCTCCTTCATCTTTCTGTTCATGGGAACCGGGGTTGTTGCCCAGGTACGGGTTGTGAAAGGACAGGTAACCGGTACCGATGACAATCAGCCCATACCTGGCGTAAATGTGATCATACAGGGTACCAATAAAGGCGATGCAACCGACTTCAATGGCATGTATTCAATCGAATTACTGCCCGGAGAGAATGCACTGGTGTTCTCTTTTGTTGGATATAAACCACAAACCGTACAGATCGGTGAAAGGGAAGTACTTAATGTTAGTCTTGAGCCTGAGTCAATGACATTGGATGAAGTAGTAGTGGTGGGATATGGAGTTCAGAAAAAGAGCGATATAACGGGGGCAACGGCAAATTTGAAAGGAGAAGTGCTATTGCAGCAGCCTGTACTTACAGCAACACAGGCGATGCAGGGTAAGGTGGCAGGGGTGCAGATTATCAGCAGCGGACAACCCGGAACATCTCCTCAGATCAGAATACGTGGAGTAAGCACCGCTCTTGGCGGAACTACTGCCTTATACGTTGTGGATGGTGTACTTACTGATGATATTTCAAACATCAATACCGCGGATATTGTAGACATGAATATCCTGAAAGATGCTTCTGCATCTGCGATATATGGATCAAGAGGTGCAAATGGCGTAGTAATCATAACCACTAAAAAGGGAAAAGAGGGAGGAATAAAGATCAATTACAATAACAACATCGGGATTCGGCAGGCTGCCAACCTGGTACAAATGGCAAACAGTGCAGAGTACAGCAATTATGTACAAGCGGCAACGGGTACAATCCCCCCGGCATCTGAGTATAACACCGATTGGTATGATGTGATTTTACGAACCGCTTGGCAACAAACACACAACGTTTCGCTATCCGGGGGTGCAGACAAGACTACCTATTTGTTCAACATTGGTTATCTCAGTGATGAGGGTATAGTTATTGACAATGACTTTAAACGGCTAACTCTTCGCTTTAACAACGATTATCAGTTAAGCAATAAAGTAAAGGCAGGGTTTCAGTCTTCCTATGGAAACAGCATCAATCAAAATGGTTTTGGAAACATTAATATTGAT
>CAZCRJ010000722.1:0-801 GCA_964501015.1 uncultured Roseivirgaceae bacterium
GGAAGCCACAGCCGAGACGGGCCTGTTAGTGCTGGCAACTGTGCTTCGTAATAGAACTCAAACACATCCTGCCCCTCGATAATGCCCAGCAGATCGTTAGAGGCATTCTCCACCGGTACACGGAACCATGTTTTATCCTTTTGCTGTTTCCAGGCGTAGAATGGTTTGCCGTTCAGTTTGTGCAGCGTGTTCTCGGTAACCACCATGCTGTCGGGAGGACCTTCGAGGAAAAAATCTACATCGTATACATCGCCACTCACATCGGCCAGGTCAACGCAAGCAAAATGCCGGTTAGGTCCCAGGTTCGACAAGTACTCCGTATGCACGCGCACCAGTTTCAGCCGCAGGGCTTTATCTCCGTCCGTCATGTGAAAGTATCCTTCTTCTTCCAGGGTTTTCTGATCAATCCAGGCCTTGATGCCTGATTCAATTTCAGCAATGGAAACTTTGGGAACTATCGGAAACGGTATCGAAGCAGCATTATCTCCTGTCTCTTTCTCCCTGCTTTGGCAGGCGAATAGTACACAGAAAAGAAAAAGCGTATAGAATTTATTCGGGAAAGCCGGCATACTATTCAGGTTGACGATAGCGTGATTTTTACTTCACCGGAAAGGTACTAATCAATACAACGTTTTTATAGCTTTTTCGAATCCCATCACCACCTGCAAATCGCATAAGCAACTCGCGGGTGTAAAAAACAGTTATCGACCCCAACAGACTTCAGTCCTTTAAATAAAAAAAAGGTGACCATTCCGGATCACCTTTTCTATTTTACCTATTACACGTTGTATCACGCTAAGT
>CAZCRJ010000722.1:811-1738 GCA_964501015.1 uncultured Roseivirgaceae bacterium
TACACTTCTGCAAGTGCTCTAAGCTCGGAGTTCGAACCGAATATTAAATCGGCACGCGTACCGGTCCATTTCACCTGGCCTGTTTTCCGGTCGCTGCCCGCAAAGGCGTGGCTTCCGCTGTCCAGTGCTTTCCAGGTCGTATTCAAATCGAGCAGGTTCACAAAGAAGTCGTTGGTCAGTTGTTCCGGACGCTTGGTGAATACGCCATGTTTGGAATTATCATAGTTCGTATTCAACACGCGCATACCGCCAACCAGCACAGTCATCTCCGGTGCAGAAAGTGTCATCAACTGGGCTTTGTCGATTAACAATTCTTCTGCCGTTACGGCATGCTTCGGTTTAAAGTAATTGCGGAATCCATCAGCAGCAGGCTCCAGCACAGCAAAGGATTCAACATCCGTTTGCTCCTGTGAGGCATCGGCTCTTCCGGGTGTAAACGGAACAGTCACCTCATGTCCGGCATCTTTAGCAGCCTTTTCAATTGCTGCGCATCCGCCTAAAACAATCAAATCAGCCAATGAAACCCGCTTATCCGATTGTGCACTGTTGAATTCTTTCTGGATGGCTTCCAGCTTTGCCAACACGTTAGTGAGTTGAGTTGGGTTGTTTACTTCCCAGTCCTTTTGAGGGGCGAGGCGAATGCGTGCGCCATTGGCTCCACCACGCTTGTCCGATCCACGGAAAGTGGATGCCGAAGCCCATGCTGTGGAAACCAGTTGCGATACGGTTAATCCTGAAGCAAGAATTTTCTCCTTCAGTGAAGCTATGTCCTTCGCGTCAATATTTTTATGGGTAACGGCCGGAATCGGATCTTGCCAGATCAATACTTCCTTCGGTACTTCCGGTCCAAGGTAACGGGTAATCGGACCCATATCACGGTGTGTCAGTTTGTACCAGGCCCGTGCGAACGCATCGGCAAACTGATCA
>CAZCRJ010000723.1:0-1734 GCA_964501015.1 uncultured Roseivirgaceae bacterium
TTTTAGTGATTCTCTGCGAAAATCAGCGTGATCAGCAGGAAATGAATTTTAACTGTGCGTAACATCCGTTATGTAAGAAATAATCAATAATTGTTGATAATGGAAAGGAATAAATGAAGACACTTGTTAAGTAATGTCAAATGATGTCCCCTTATGTCATTGCATATATTGTTAGTAGAAGATAATGAAGGTGATGTATTATTGATTTCGGATGTTCTTGAAAGTAAATCCTCCATCCGGAAGGTAAGCGTGGCCAAAGATGGCCGGGAAGCACTCGATTTCCTGGAACGGAAAGAACCTTATGGAAAGGAAGAATTGCCGGGCCTTGTTATCCTTGATGTTAATTTACCCAAAGTAAACGGGCATGAAGTGCTACGCTACATCAAGCAGAAAAATGAATTAAAACACCTTCCGGTAATCATGTTTACCACTTCATCCTCCTTAAACGACATTGCGCTGGCCTATCAGAATCACGCCAATTGCTACATCACCAAACCGTTAAACCTGGACGATTTTCAACAGGTGATTTCAGGCATTGAAGATTACTGGATGCACGTGGTTCAATTGCCCCGGGTAAGATGAATAAGGCAATAGGTTACTAGCGTTATGTTAAAGCTTATCGTGCCGCAAAAAGAAATTGACAATTGGCAATTGACAAAGAAGCAGTTGACAATGGGCCTTGTCAATTGCTTCCTGTCAACTGGACCCGGGATTAATATTTGTACGTCAGAAGTCTTAGAAACCTAGCTGAAACGTATCTATATTTAGCAATAACCAGATAGTAGGAATGAACCCGCTCAGGATTTTATATGTGGAAGATTCACAAGCTGATGTTGAGTTAGTGAGTCGAATCCTGAATAAAGCGGGCATCGAATTCTCCATGAAGGTGGTTGAAGCCCGTGAGGATTTTCTTAATGAATTGCAAAAACAACCCCCTGATTTGGTATTATCCGATCATAAACTTCCACAATTCGATTCGAAAGAAGCGTTGTCGGTTTTTAAAGATTCTCAGTTATCCATTCCTTTCATTTTAGTTACCGGAACGGTATCCGAAGAGTTTGCCGTGGAGATTGTAAAATCGGGTGCTGACGACTACATCCTGAAAGACCGGCTAACCCGGCTGCCTTCCGCTATCCAGCAAGCCCTCGCCATTAAGCAAATTGAAATTGAACGAAAAAGAATTGAGCAGGAGAACAAACTGGTCTTAACGCTGCTGGATCGGTCTTCGGATGAGATCTATGTGTTTCATCCCGATACATATAAAATTCAGTATGCCAACCGGGGTTCCATCCGCAATACCGGGTACAACCTGGAGCAACTCAAATCCATGTCGGTGGTGGGTTTGATCCCGGACTATAATTCCGAAATGTTTACAGCCCGCATCAAGCCCCTGCGCGAAAAGGAAACCGACAGGGTAGTGGTAGAGGCACATCACCAACGGGCCGATGGCACCACGTACCCCATTGAAAGTCATTTGCAATACCTGGAAGTGGAAAACCGCCTGCTTTTTTTAGCTACCGTGCGCGATATCAGCGAACGCAAGCAAACCGAGCGTAAACTGTACGAATCCAACGAACGCTACGAGGCCGTAGCCCGTGCCACCAACGATGCCATCTTCGATTGGAACATCGAAAACGATGAAGTGTATTGGGGCGAAGGTGTAAAAACGTTATTCGGCCACGATTGGGCGGGTAAGAAAATTTCACTCAATGCCGAACGCGGCCTGGCGCATCC
>CAZCRJ010000724.1:0-1732 GCA_964501015.1 uncultured Roseivirgaceae bacterium
GATCGCACGTTCCGTCACCAAAATTCACTACGATTATCTTTCCTGAATCATCAATAATTTTCTAAATGCCTTAAAAAGCAATGGGACAGCCACGTTTATACATAATCGGTTCAAGGATTTTCATTTTATACCCCTTACCCCTTCTATTGACACCCTGTGCGGCAAATTCTTCGCTTATGCATTGCCCTACCACCATAAGTTCAAGAGTTGGATTCGTCATATTCCGTACCCACTCCCTTAAAAAACAATGTTCACGAGTGGCTTCTGTTCCGTCAGGCCATACTGTTTTTCCATCCACTAGCTGAACTCTGAAGCGAGGTACAGAAGCCATACTACCCGTAACATTAGTATGGGTACGCACACCCATCAGGGCAATACTATTGATGGAGTACCCGTCAAAGCGTGTAACGACAACTGAGCCTGGCTGGAACTTCCTTCCGCTAAATCGAATGATAATCTTCCCTTTCCGTTCATTGCCATTCGGATCAACACACCCCTCTCCGAAGTTGATTATTATTTCGCCTTTTGGATTTTCAACTGTTGATTCCGGATGCCGGGTGAATGTTACTTCTACTCCCGGGCAGTTTAAACGTGCATCATTAATGGATAGTAAACCCGGTCCACCGGATTGCCTTCCACCTTCCAGACTACCTAAATCGGCCAGCATGGTTAAACTGGCCAAATCATCGGTATCTTCAAAATAAAAGTCAGTAAGAACGTCTTCGGTAATCAATGCTGCCTCATCCTGTAAGGTTACATTTTCTTCACTACACGAAAACATCAAACCCATTAAGATGAAGGTTAAAAGGGAAAGTGATTTTCTGATCGTTACAATAGCTTTCATAAAGGTTTAGTGTTTTCTTTATAATCAATTTGGGTCTTAGACCGTTAATGGATTACAAGGTTTAATAGTGACTACCTTTTTTAAACATTCTAATGTAGAAAAATGCTCCCCAGTATCCGATCTTTTATAGTAATTTTTGCCTTTCTGATTTCGTTTTCCGGAACAGGTCAGGCATCCTTGAAAATAGCCAAGCTCAAATATAACGGAGGAGGCGACTGGTATGCCAATAAAACTGCTCTACCCAACCTGATAAGCTTCTGTAACAAAGAATTAGGGACACAGTTGGCTGCTGATGAAGATATTGTTGAGGTGGGTAGTAAAGATTTATACCTTTACCCCTATATCTACATGACAGGGCATGGGAATGTTGTGTTTTCAGAACGTGATGCGTCCAACCTGAGGCAATATTTGATTGGGGGTGGATTTCTTCATATTGACGATAATTATGGACTAGACAAATTCATTCGTTTAGAACTTAAAAAGGTTTTTCCTGAACTTGAGCTTAAAGAACTTCCCTTTGATCATCCGGTTTATCATCAAAAATTCAAGTTCCCGAAAGGCCTTCCAAAAATTCATGAACATGACGGTAAACCCGCTCAGGGCTTTGGACTTATATACGAAGGCAGACTAGTGGTTTTTTATTCTTATGAAAGCGATTTGGGTAATGGCTGGGAAGATAAACGCATTCACAGCACGCCTGAAGCGAAACATCAGGAGGCTTTGAGAATGGGAGCCAATATTATTGCCTACTGCTTTACAAATTCCCTATAACGGGATACATCAACCCTTATTAACTGCCCTCATAAACCTAAAGTCCATTTTAATTAAAAAAAGTAGAGTAAAGTTTTGCATTTTATAACTATGTTTTTAGTTTTATACCTAAATACA
>CAZCRJ010000725.1:0-1731 GCA_964501015.1 uncultured Roseivirgaceae bacterium
ATTACTTGCCGGCCGGTCATGGAAAAATCTGATGGTAAAGAATAGATTAGTTGGGGCTGAACTGAAATCGTTCCTCGATGAAAAAGCAGACTATTATAATCGCCCTGATTTTATCCTGAATGATCCAATTTCAATTCCGCATCTTTTTAATAAGAAACAGGATATTGAAATAGCAGGGTTATTTGCGGCAACATTGGCCTGGGGACAACGATTAACCATTATCCAGAATTGCAGAAAGTTGCTTACATGGATGGACCATGATCCCCACCAGTTTATACTGCACCATTCCGAAAGCGACCTTAAGCCCTTTTTGAATTTTGTGCACCGCACATTTAATGCTACAGATGCGCTTTACCTGATCGCGTTTTTGAAAGCGTACTACAACCAACACCATTCATTGGAAGATGCTTTTGCCGTTCCGGCAGCGGAACCAACAATTGAATCGGGGTTGATCCGGTTTCACGATTTGGTTTTCAGTTTACCCGACTTCCCAACCAGAACCAAAAAGCATATTGCTACGCCACTGCGCAAATCAGCCTGCAAGCGGCTCAATATGTATTTGCGCTGGATGGTACGCTCCGATAACCGCGGAGTGGATTTCGGGATTTGGAAAAAAATCAACCCCGCGCAACTGGTTTGCCCGTGCGATGTACACGTAGAGCGCGTAGCCAGGCAGTTGAAACTGATCAGGCGTAAGCAAATGGATTGGCAGACTGCGCTGGAACTGACCGGAAATTTAAAAAAGTTCGATCCGGCCGATCCGGTGAAATATGATTTTGCACTTTTCGGATTAGGCCTTGAAGGATTCCGTTAATTATGGAATGGTCATGATATCTTTTGATAAGAATAAGGAAATCAACATAACCACTAACATTAAAATGGCTAGGGTAGTGTGCACCATAGTGTTTTGGGTTGGGCGGAGCAGCATTATCCCGAAAACAAGGAAGATTAAAATCTGCACAAACTGCTCCTGAACCTCATACCCGGTTATCCCGATGTTCTGAATAAAGGAAACGACAGCGAGAAGGATGATACACGTAAAAAACTTTTTGTACTGGTTGAAATAGAATGCTTTGAAATCAAAATCCCCATCCGGCCACCGCACCGGAAACAATAAGTTGGCCAGCACAAAAAGTAAAATAGGGTAGGTGATCACAAATAAAAACACGGGTAAACTCCAGGTGTTCATGCTGCGCAATTCATACGTTGACCACCACTCCTGGATGTGCAAGACAAACACCAACACGATCCAAATGTGATAGGGCCAGAAGTGAAGGATGGTGTTCCACCGCATGATGATCTCCGCAACTCCGGTAAGTATCAAGGCAATCCCTAACCCGAGTATGATTGAAATCAACACAGAGATGTATTCAAATGGACTCATAATGAAGGTATTACAATATAATTTAAACTGATTCTAAACTAATTTCAACCAGTCGCTCCAGATTAAATTCGGATTAGAAATTCAATCGCTGTCCAATAGATTTTTCCTCTTCGTTTGCGAATAAATAATTTTTGCGTGGGTTCGAAATATATTTGAAAAAACCACTTCCCATAGTAGATTTGTGCACCTTGCTGTTAAAACGGACACTATAACCTATCATGATAAAAGTATCCCTGCCAACCCTTGCCCAAAGCATAAGTACATTCGTTTTACTGTTCACATTAAGTTACTCATTCGCCCAAGACATTCCTACAGCACCTGAAGCTATAGCCAATGGAGAATCGCTG
>CAZCRJ010000726.1:0-1728 GCA_964501015.1 uncultured Roseivirgaceae bacterium
CACGTACACTGGCTCCAAGACTGATGATATCAATGACATCTATATTAAGTGGAACGGCATGGATAAAAATGGTCACCTGCTTTCATCAGGAGTTTATTTCTACATAGCAACAGTAACATTCGATGTGGTAAATCCCACGAACAGGATTCAAACACTAAAAGGCTGGATTCATCTTGTGCGATGACTTCATTAGCGGGCAATCATCCTGATATAATTTTATTCGATGGCGTGTGCAACCTGTGCAGTAACGCTGTTCAGTTTATTATCGAGCGGGATCCGGATAAGCGATACAAATTCGCATCTCTTCAATCAGGTTTTGCGCAAGGTGCATTGAAAAATCTTGGGCTTGATCCTGCTCAGTTGCAAAGTATCATCGTATTAAAGGGGAAAACCGTTTACTACCGAAGTGATGCTGCCCTGGAAATAGCTAAACATTTATCCGGAGCATGGCCGTTGTTTTATGTATTCAAAATCATTCCTCGTTTTTTGCGCGACCCACTATACAATATCGTTGCCCGTTACCGGTATTCCTGGTTTGGAAAAATGGAGGCGTGTTGGTTACCAACACCCCAGCTTAAATCGCGATTTATTGATTCCTGAAAAGTATTAGTTTCGGTAATCAAAACCACCAGAATAGAAGTTCATTCTGAATTATCCCTTTTTTGTATTTTTGGCCCTTAACCAGGTACAGTATGAAAGCATATATTTTTCCCGGACAGGGAGCACAGTTTACCGGTATGGGTAAAGATAGTTATGATACCAATGCACGGGCTAAGGCTTTATTTGATCAGGCCAACAAAATACTTGGTTTTGATATTACCGGCATTATGTTTACTGGAACAGCGGATGAGTTGAAACAAACCCGGGTAACTCAACCTGCCATTTTCATTCATTCCGTTGCCGTGGCTTTAACGAACGATTCCTTTGTACCAGATATGGTGGCAGGGCATTCCCTGGGTGAGTTCTCTTCTTTAGTAGCCAACCATGCCTTGTCGTTTGAAGATGGTCTACGCCTTGTGTACAAACGTGCTATGGCTATGCAAAAGGCCTGCGAAATCAACCCATCAACAATGGCGGCAATTCTGGGTCTTGACGATTCAGTTGTTGAAGAAATCTGTGCTTCCATTACGGATGAAATTGTGGTAGCAGCAAATTATAATTGTCCGGGTCAACTGGTAATATCAGGCAGTATCAAAGGAATTGATATTGCATGTGAAAAATTGAAGGCAGCTGGTGCCAAGCGGGCATTGCCATTACAAGTGGGTGGAGCATTTCATTCGCCCCTGATGGAACCCGCCCGCGAAGAACTTGCTTTGGCAATTGAAGAAACGCAGTTCAGTACACCTTTATGTCCAGTATATCAAAATGTAAATGCGTTACCAGCAACGGATAGCGCTACCATTAAAAGGAACCTGATTGATCAACTGACCGCACCGGTACGGTGGGCGCAATCGGTACAGAAAATGGTGGCCGATGGAGGCACAACGTTTATCGAATGTGGACCTGGGAAAGTATTGCAGGGTCTGGTAAAAAAAATCGCACCTGAAGTTGAGGCTAGAAGCGTATAGGCGTAGGGAGTTTTTCAACAGAAAGATTGTCAGGACATACCAAAAGCATAGCCTCCATACTCATGTTGAGTACGGGATGTACCAATGATGGAGCAATCTCAGCCAAGGGAGTTAGGGTAAACCTTCGCCTTCCTATTTCCGGATGGGGGAGGATTAGATT
>CAZCRJ010000727.1:0-1726 GCA_964501015.1 uncultured Roseivirgaceae bacterium
ACAATATTTTACAGGGGCGGTTATACTGATAAATATCAGGGCCATGTAAATTATCTTAAATCTATACTTTGTGTCCATACTAAATTACCTTTGTGCCCTCGAATTTCTTTATCTGAAAACCACTATATGAGCATAAATCCACACTACGCAGAAAAATTTGAAGAACGCCATAACGGACCTCAAGCTGCACAAATCGCAGAAATGTTGAAGGTAGTAAAAGCCAGTTCAGTTGATGAATTAATCAATGAAACTGTTCCGGCCAATATCCGGCTGAAAAGCTCCCTGAACCTACCGCCTGCTCAAACAGAGCCTGCCTTTTTAAAAACGTTTAAGACCATTGTCTCCGAAAACAAGACTTATAAATCGTTTATCGGAATGGGCTACTACAATACCTTCACCCCAGGGGTTATCCTCCGGAATGTGTTGGAAAATCCGGCATGGTACACAGCCTATACACCCTACCAGGCGGAAATTGCACAGGGAAGACTTGAAGCCCTGATCAACTACCAGACTATGGTAATCGAACTTACCGGTATGCAGATTGCCAACGCTTCGTTACTGGATGAAGGAACCGCAGCCGCGGAAGCGATGCATTTATTGCACGCCTCCCTTAAACCAGCCAAGAAAAATGCGAATAAATTTTTCGTAGATCAGCATACTTTTCCTCAAACACTGGATGTTCTGAAAACACGTTCAGAGCCTACCGGGATTGAACTAGTTGTTGGTGATGTATCAACACTTGATCTAACCGACCCAAACCTTTTTGGTGTGTTCATTCAATACCCTAATAGTTCTGGCACCATTACCGACCATACCGCCTTTATCCAGGCTGCCCATGAACAAAATGTGTACGTGGCCATGGCTTCTGATTTGCTCGCGCTTACGCTCCTGAAAGCACCCGGAGAAATGGGTGCCGATGTGGTGGTAGGCTCCAGTCAGCGGTTTGGGATTCCGATGGGATTTGGCGGTCCGCATGCTGCATTCTTTGCCACCAAAGAAGACTTCAAACGGCAGATGCCCGGAAGAATTATTGGCGCATCCATTGATGCTAAAGGCCAGCCGGCTTTTCGTATGGCCTTGCAGACGCGTGAACAGCATATCCGCAGAGAGAAGGCAACCTCCAATATTTGTACAGCCCAGGTCTTGCTGGCGGTAATGGCCGGCATGTATGGTGTATACCATGGCCCGGAGGGGCTGAAAAAAATTGCTGGTCGCGTTCATGGGTTAACGAAACTCACCGCTTCAGGACTTGAGAAACTGGGCTTTAAACGCTCTAATGCTTCCTACTTTGATACCCTTACACTTGAGACTGCGAATCAGGAGGCCATTAAAAAAGTTGCGGAGCAATATGAAGTGAACTTCCGGTATTCCACCAACCAGGTTGGTCTTTCGCTGGATGAAACCTCAACACTGGACGATGTCAATACCATCCTTTCCATTTTTGCATCAGCCGCAGGTAAAACACATCAGCCCTTGCATGCTTCGACTCAACCCGTTGGTGAAGCATTTCCTTCTTCCTTAAGTCGTACTTCCGCATTCATGACCCACCCGGTATTCAATTCCAACCAGTCGGAACATGAAATGCTGCGCTATATCAAGCGGCTGGAAAACAAAGATCTTTCCATGGTACATTCCATGATCTCCTTGGGCTCATGCACCATGAAATTGAATGCCACCACGGAAATGATTCCGGTAACCTGGCCGGAGGTAGGGAACATTCACCCGT
>CAZCRJ010000728.1:0-1722 GCA_964501015.1 uncultured Roseivirgaceae bacterium
GGAGCAGGGCATGAGTTTAGCCAGTACAGAAATTATGAACCGGGCGATGATCTACGTCAACTGGACTGGAAAATGTATGCGCGATCTGAACGCTATTTTATTAAGCAGGCAGATATTGAAACCAATATAACGGTTAAGTTTATGCTGGATGCCAGCCACTCCATGGCTTATGAGGAAGAAGGCATCAGTAAACTACTCCTTGCCAAGGTAATGACGGCTGCACTGGCCTACCTTGCACGGAAGCAGAGCGATACATTCGGTTTGTTTACCGTAAATGAGCGCTCTATAAAAGTTGTACAACCGCGTTTTGAACAACAACAGTTTATGCGGTTCCTCAACGAGCTTGTTAAGTTGAAGAGTGAAGGGACATGGAGAAAGGGAAGTGGCCTTGAAGTATTATTTGATCATCATGGAAAAGAATTAATCATCTTTTTTACTGATCTCTATGACGATCAGGAGGATTTATTCCGGTTTATTGCCCGGTTAAAAACTCCGCGAAATGAAGTGATTGTGTTTCATATTATGGGCAGGCACGAACGCGATTTTGATTATAACGGCTCCGTTACGTTTGAAGACCTGGAAAGCCATGTTAGGGTTAAGGCCGAGACCAGTCTTCAACAGAAACAATACCAACAGAAGGTATCGGATTGGATTAAACAATCACGCATGTGGATGTTGGAAAAGCATATCAATTACCAACTCGTAGTCATGAATGATCCGCTGGATGAAACCTTGCGTAATTTTCTGAAAGCCCGTAAATCCCTTATCCGGTAGATGGCCTTTACAAACCCGATATGGCTTTGGGCACTCACCGGATTACTGATTCCGGTTGCAATTCATTTATTGAGCCGGAAGGAGGGAAGGGTTATACCCTTGGGAAGTGTGCGGCATATTGAAGATGCTTCCACAACACAGTTTAAAAAGATTAAGCTTAATGAAGTGTTATTGCTTTTGGTGAGGTGTCTGCTAATCCTGTGGATCGTATTGTTGCTTAGCGGACTTCACATTCATTCAGAAACTAATCCTTCCGAAAAGTGGCTTCTGGTAGAACAGGGTCTCGAAAAGGACCGTGGTATTGAAATGTTGATCGATAGTTTACAAAAGGATGATTATGAAGTGCGTTACCTGGCCCGGGATTTTCCTCGTATCGATGATGAAGTACTGATAAACAACCGGGATAGCTACTGGTCACTTGTTGAAGCCTTACAGCAAAAGCAATTGAAGCAAGCTATTGTGCTTTCCTATAATTATGCAGCACGATTCAAGGGTAAGCGCGTGGCCATGCCTGGTAATATACACTGGATTGGTAAAACGCCATCAGTAAATGAATTTCCATTGACGTCCATTACGTATCCCCTGGGCGATTCCGTATGGAACCGGTATGGAGTTTCCACTGCCGAAAGCACAAAATTTACTACTGTAATTACTCCCGGCAATGTTGCTTTAGCAACACAGCCGGATACCCTGGAAATTGCAGTAGCCAGTGATCAGAAATTCGCGTATGATGCGCAAATAATGCTTGCGGCATTAAAAACCCTGCAAAGGAATACTCCTTATATAATCAGGGTGCAGGCATACCCTTCGGAAAAGAATGATTTTTTTTCGGGCACAGACTGGCTATTCTGGTTAACCGATCAAATTCCTCCTGAAACAAAAGCATCACTGGTTACCATGACCAATTCAGATCAGATCGGAAAGAACAGGATAGTTGAACCTATTAGC
>CAZCRJ010000729.1:0-1708 GCA_964501015.1 uncultured Roseivirgaceae bacterium
CAATCCATTGGCGGTGCAGGTTTTGGCGTCACCAATGCCGGTAAAACCCTCCACCAGGGAATTGAAACAATGGTGAATTTTAATAGTCGTGAAATGTTTGGCTCTTCCTGGCTTTTCATGATGGATATCAATGGTACCTATACAAGGGCAACCTATAATGAGGACCGCTTTGTTCCGAACGGCAACGAAACGAACAATGTAAACGGCAATCGTTTGCCCTATGCACCCGAACTAACAATTTCCTCCGCATTGACGATTGAAGCTACTTTCGGTACAGGTTTACGGTTAACCTATACACGGGTCGGTAACCAGTTTACGGATGAATTAAATTCGGTTATACCCTCCAATAATGGTCGCATTGGCGAGATGCCGGGGTATTCTGTCGTAGATGCTACACTTTTCCATCGCATTCCAAAATTCAATGCACAATTAAATCTTTCCATTAAAAACCTTACCGATGAGCGCTACATTTCAACTCGCAGACCGGAAGGAATACGAGTGGGGTTGCCACGGTTTATTACGGCAGGGTTTGAGATTAAGCTTTAAATAAAAAAAAGCCGGCTTTTGGCCGGCTTTTTTATTTGCTTGACGTTTTGTTAACGCCTGGTGTTTCGCTTTCCAGATTTCTTCTTTGTTACCAACTTTTTTATAGCTTTTTTAGGAGCATTTTTTTTAACGAGCCGGACTTTTTGTTTCGTTGCCTTAACCTGTTTTTTGACAGCTTTTTTTGTAACCTTGTTTGCGGGTGCCTTCTTTACAGCTTTCTTTGCTGAAACTTTTTTTACCGGTTTTTTGGCAACGGTTTTCTTTGCGGTTGATTTCTTCACCACTTTCTTAAGTGGCTTTTTGGCAACAGCCTTTTTAGGAGCTGCCTTCTTTACCACTTTTTTAAGTGCCTTTTTTGCAACTACTTTTTTTACAGAATTTTTAGCGGATGCCTTCTTAACTGCTTTCTTTGCAACAGCTTTCTTTACAACTTTCTTTTTAGTCGGAGCCTTTGCGGCACTTTTAACAGGTGCTGCTTTCGCAGAAGATTTCTTCTTCTGAGCTGGAGTAGATGCGGTTTTCCTGGCCATCAGGTTTAACGCTGAACCGGCTTTGAACCATTCAATCTGACCGGCATTATAGGTATGATTAACCTTAATGATATCGGATGTTCCATCAGCATGTTGCAGCACCAAGGTCAATTGCTTTTCAGGAGCAAATGATGTCAGATCAGTAATGCTAATGGTATCATCTTCAAGAATCTTATCGTAATCGGCTTCGTTGGCAAAAGTCAGCGCCAACATACCCTGCTTTTTCAGGTTGGTTTCGTGAATGCGGGCAAACGACTTAACAAGAATTACCCGGATACCGAGGTGGCGTGGCTGCATGGCAGCATGTTCCCGTGATGATCCTTCTCCATAATTATGATCACCGACCACAATGGTTGGAACATTGGCGGCTTTATAGGCGCGCTGCGTAGCCGGCACTGGTCCGTACTCTCCGGTTAACTGGTTCTTAACGGAATCGGTTTTTTCATTAAAAAAGTTAACCGCTCCGGTAAGGGTGTTGTTGGAAATATTATCCAGGTGCCCGCGGAAACGCAACCAAGGACCAGCCATTGAGATGTGGTCAGTGGTACATTTTCCTTTTGCTTTGATCAGCACTTTCATTCCATTGAGGTTCTTATCATCCCAAGCCTTGAAGGGACTTAACGCCTGTTATC
>CAZCRJ010000730.1:0-1705 GCA_964501015.1 uncultured Roseivirgaceae bacterium
AGGTTTTCGCCAAAGCCTTCGCGTGTTGTAGCTTTCAGAAAGCGTGCGGGAATAATCTGGTCCGTGTCGATGTTCTCCACCGCAAGTGGAACAACTGTTGACTGAAGTGTAATAAATTTTTCTTTACTCATTGGTTAGTTGTTCGTTGTTCGTTCTTCGTTGCTCGTTTTTCGTTGTTTTCTTCGATTAACGAATAATCAACAACGATCAACGATTATAATAATTCTCTTACATCCGTCACCTTCCCGGTAATCGCAGCGGCAGCAGCACTCAGCGGACTCGCCAAAAATGTTCTGGACTTGGGTCCTTGCCGTCCTTCAAAATTTCGGTTTGAGGTGCTGATGCAATATTTTCCTGCGGGTATCTTGTCTTCATTCATGCCTAAGCAAGCGGAGCATCCGGGGCTGCGCAGTTCAAATCCAGCTGCTTCAAAAATTTTATCAAGGCCTTCTTTACGGGCTTGTTCTTCCACTTGTTTCGATCCTGGGACCACCCACACTTCCACACTTGGCGATTTCTGTTTTCCTCTGACAATAGAAGCTACCAGTCGCAAATCTTCAATGCGGGCATTCGTGCAACTACCGATGAATACATAGTCAACTGATTTACCGAGCAATTGCGCGCCAGGCTCGAGGCCCATGTATTCCAGTGATTTTGAGAAGGAAATTTTCTCGCTGATTTCTTTTAGTTCGTTCGCTGTTGGAATCCTATCTGTTACACGAATCCCCATGCCCGGGTTGGTTCCATAGGTAATCATCGGAGCAATGTCGGCAGCATCGAAAGTGAGTACTTTATCGTATGCAGCACCTCCATCGGTTTTTAATTGCTTCCATTCCTCCACCTGTTGATCAAAAAATTCACCTTGTGGTGCAAACTTTCTTCCGCGGATGTAGCTGTAGGTAGTTTCATCCGGTGCAATCAATCCGCCACGGGCACCCATTTCAATGCTCATGTTGCAGATAGTCATGCGTGCTTCCATCGATAAGCTTTCAATAGTGCTTCCGGCATACTCCACGAAATACCCGGTAGCGCCACTTGTTGAAATTTTTGAGATGATATAGAGGATGATGTCTTTTGCCACCACACCTTTACCAAGTATTCCATTCACTTCAATGCGCATGGTTTTTGGTTTGTATTGAAGCACACACTGGGTAGCCAGCACTTGTTCTACTTCACTCGTGCCAATACCAAACGCAATATTTCCAAACGCACCATGCGTGGAGGTATGGCTGTCGCCACATACGATGGTCATGCCAGGCAATGTTAACCCCAACTCCGGCCCGATGATGTGTACAATACCTTGAAATGGATGTCCTAAATCATAGAGATCAACCCCAAACTCCTTACAATTTTTTCGTAGCGTTTCTACCTGGTGCCGCGATAAGACTTCTTTGATAGGAAGGTGCTGATCTTTGGTAGGTACATTGTGATCGGCTGTTGCGGTGGTACGCTTGGTATTGAAAACCGGAAGGTTACGTTTGCGCAGTCCGTCAAATGCCTGCGGACTGGTTACTTCGTGGATGAAATGGCGGTCGATAAACAGCGCATCCGGGTATCCGTCTTTTTGCGTGACTACGTGCGTGTCCCACATTTTATCGAACAGCGTTTTCGGTTTACTCATGAACAACTGTTAGTTAGTTGAAGCTTATTTAAAACGAAACCGCCCCGGTTTGCACCGAGGCGGCCCCGCACACGACTAGGAGAT
>CAZCRJ010000731.1:0-1699 GCA_964501015.1 uncultured Roseivirgaceae bacterium
TCAGAAGCCTATGCAATCGAAGATTGGAGTTATGAGATTACTACCGGTACCTCAGACTCCAGTACACTTGAAAAAAGAAAAGCAAAAAAATATAAGTTCTCGGGTAGCTACGGTCCTCAGTTGCTCGAAGAAGTAACGCGCTATAAGGAAGTGGGGGGTGCATTAGCTCAACATCATTCCTTCGATGTGATTCATGCACATGATTGGTTGACTTACCAGGCAGGCGTGGTCGCTAAAGAAGTTAGTGGCAAGCCGCTCATTGTGCATGTACATGCTACAGAATTTGATCGCTCTGCAAACATTGATAATCGTGTATTTGCCATTGAATGTGAAGGTCTCGAAAAAGCAGATCGCATTGTAGCAGTAAGTAACTGGACAAAGCGTATTCTCATGACCACCTATCACATACCTGAGAAAAAAATCAGTGTGGTACATAATGGAATGATTAGAAGAAAGCTAATATCATCAATAAAACCTGTTCGCATCAGTAATCAAATCGTAACGTTTTTAGGACGGATCACCTATCAAAAGGGGCCACATTATTTTATCGAAGCAGCCCGAAAGGTTTTATCTAAACTCCCCAACGTACATTTTGTAGTTGCTGGTTCAGGAGATTTATTACCGACAATGTTGGAACGTGTAGCGCAACTTCGTTTATCCTCCCGGTTTCACTTTACCGGATTTCTAAAAGCCGAAGAGGTGGAGCATATCTGGACAATAAGTGACTTGTATGTGATGCCTTCTGTTTCAGAACCGTTTGGTATTGCACCATTGGAAGCTATTCAATCAGGGGTGCCTGTTATACTTTCAAAGCAATCAGGCGTGGCGGAAGTAATGCCTCACGCTATTCACCTTGACTTTTGGAATGTCGATAGCCTGGCAAATGCCATCTGTAGTGTACTTCGCCATAAGAGCCTGGCCAAAACACTAAAAAAGAAAAGAAAAAAAACATTACAAAACATTACGTGGGATGTAGCTGCAACAAGAATTAAAACAATTTACCATGAAGTTATTAACCGACACTAAGCAAAAGTGCTACCTGAATGTATATTTTCAGGTACATCAACCCAGGCGCCTTCGCCCGCTTGGCTTTTTTGACATTGGATCTACCCAAACAAACTTTGATGATACACTAAATAAAAACATTATCAGAAAGGTTGCCAAAAAATGTTATCAATCGGTTAACCTGATGTTGCTGGAACTAATTCATAAGCATCCCAGCCTGCGCATTACATTTTCTATTTCAGGTGTGGCATTAGAGCAGTTAGAACAATATTGCCCTGCCGTGATCGAAAGTTTCCGAATGCTGGCGTCTACTAATTCAGTTGAATTCTTAGGTGAAACGTACTATCATTCTTTGTGTTCGTTAATTGATCAGCATGAGTTTAATTATCAGGTTACTAAACATTCAGAGACTATAGAGCGGTTGCTGGGTGTACGGCCAACCGTGTTTAGAAATACAGAATTGATTTACTCCGACCGGCTCGCACAAATGATTCAGGCGCTGGGATTTAAGGGAACATACATTGATGGAATTGAAAAAATACTGGATCAAAAAAGTCCAAATACTGTATACAGACCTCCACATGCATCTGATTTTAAACTCTTTCTTCGCAATTACCGGCTCAGCGATGATATTGCTTTTCGCTTCTCCGATAAAACATGGAATGAATATCCGTTAACAGCTCAAAAATATGTG
>CAZCRJ010000732.1:0-1698 GCA_964501015.1 uncultured Roseivirgaceae bacterium
GCCAACCTACGTTCCCCATTTGGTCCACGTTTCCCTTGATTTATTCATCGATCAGGAAGAAGGCATATGGCATCTTTCTAATGACGGAGGAATTTTGAGTTGGGCCGACTTCGCACGCGCGTTGGCAACGCGTGGTGGCTATCAGTATGATCAACTTAAACATACCGGCATTACGGATATGAACTGGAAAGCCAAACGACCGATGTATAGTGTATTGCAAAGTGGGAGAGGTGTTACCTTGCCCTCGCTGGAACATGCGATCGAAGATTTTTTTAATCAAAGAACAGTTCAACCCCAAGCACATGGCCGGAAATAAATTTATGTTTACCACGGGAATTGAAAATAGCTATCCGACTATTCCCTTACCCAATGGAAAGACAAAGCGTGTTGATGAAATGGAGAAAACAGACCATTACAGGCGATGGAGGGAAGATTTTGATCTGTTAACCGAACTCGGTATTGAATTCGTGCGCTATGGACCACCGTATTATAAAACGCATGTCGCTCCGGGTATCTATGACTGGAACTTTACCGATGAAACGTTTAACCGCCTTCAGGAATTAGACATCACGCCCATTGTTGATCTGTGTCATTTTGGTGTGCCAGACTGGCTGGGCAATTTTCAGAATCCGGATTTCCCTGAATATTTTGCCGAATATGCCGCTGCCTTTGCTTCACGGCTTCCACACCTGCAACTCTATACGCCCATAAACGAAATATTTATCGCGGCAATGTTTTCCGCTCAATATGGTTGGTGGAATGAATGCCTGCAATCCGACTATGCATTTGTTACTGCACTTAAAAATCTATCCAAGGCTAATGTGATGGCCATGCATGCCATACTTAAGATACAACCCAACGCAACGTTTATTCAAAGTGAATCGTCAGAATACTTTCATCCCAGTTCGCCAGCCGCTGCACAGCGCGCCAGGTTTCTGAATCAGAAACGGTTTCTTTCGCTTGACTTAACCTATGGATATCCGCTTAGTGTGACGATGTATGAATACCTGCTTCAAAATGGCATGACCAAAACAGAATTTCAATGGTTCCGGGAGAATCAGGTTAAAGCGCGCTGTATCATGGGCAATGATTATTACGTAACCAATGAGCACCTGGTACACGAAGATGGGAATACACAAGCCGCAGGTGAAATATTTGGCTATTATGTGATCACCAGTCAATACTATAATAGGTATAAACTTCCCATTATGCACACGGAGACTAATATTAAAATGCCAGGGTGTAGTGAGTGGCTCTTCAAACAATGGGCAAATGTTCATCGGCTAAAGCACGATGGTGTTCCTGTGGTGGGCTTTACATGGTACAGCCTTTTGCATCAGGTGGATTGGGATTCAGCTCTTCGTAATGATGCCGGTCATGTAAATGAATTGGGTTTGTATGATCTGGATCGCAAAATAATGCCAGTAGGAGAGGCTTACCGTGAATTGATTAGCCAATGGAAGGATATTATTAGTGAAGAAAGCTACGGATTAATCTTTCACCAATGGTAAATGCATTTTTACTATCGGGTAAATTTTATTTTCATCTTCATAATATCTGCAGTAAAAAGATTAAATAAGATTTCTTCATCAATTCGTGTGATCAATGTGGACTTCACGCCAGTTGAAATAACCTCCTCCACCTTTAGAACACGGACAAGCGCTTTTGACATTTGTTTTCTCATAATCTTAACCATTT
>CAZCRJ010000733.1:0-1696 GCA_964501015.1 uncultured Roseivirgaceae bacterium
AATTTTCTTTTAACGCGTGTTTGAAGACACTTTCCCGGTACCCGAACAGACATTGGGTGTTGGTGAGGGTACGTGTTGTGCCGGTCTTGAGATCAATTCCTGTGACAAAATTGACTACTTCTTTAATCTCTACTCCATAGGCCACAATGTTTTGCATCGGTGCAGCACCTACTGTGCCCGGTATCAAGGCAAGGTTTTCAATGCCACCCCAATTATTATTTACACAGTAGATAACAAAGGAATGCCATTCTTCACCTGATGCAACACGAAGGGTAATATGCGTGTCATCTTCCTGAAGGATTTCAATCCCTCTAAGGTTGTTGTGAATTACAAGACCTTCAAAATCGTTGGTCAGAAGAATGTTACTCCCTCCTCCTAACAGGAGGTGACGCTCTTGTTTAAATAAAGGAGTCTGGATAAGCGTTTTCAGTTCCTCGAGAGAAGTTATGGTTGCGAAATGGCGCGCATTGGCTTTTATTCCAAATGTATTAAAGGGTTTTAGGTCAATGTTTTGCCGAATCGTGAGCGCCATGATAGATATAGTAAGAAAGCGAAGGTGGGCAAAAATGAGAATAATTAAAAGAATCCAGAACCTGGGGCATCTAGTTTGTCATACCTTTCAAATTGAAACTTTTCGGATGTAGATTTGACCATGAAGATTATAGAATGTCCTCGGGATGCCATGCAGGGTCTCACGGAATTTATTCCAACAGAAACGAAGGTCCGATACATTAATCAATTGTTGGAGGTTGGATTTGATACGATTGATTTCGGCAGCTTTGTCTCTCCAAAGGCCATCCCCCAAATGCGTGACACAGCAGAAGTGGTGAGCCAATTGAATTGGAGAACCAGCACCTCAAAACTGTTAGCCATTGTGGCCAACGAACGGGGAGCACAAGAAGCTTCCCAATACGAAGGCATTCGTTATCTTGGATTTCCGCTCTCGCTCTCGGAGTCTTTCCAGAAGCGGAATACAAATAAATCGATTGCAGAAGCATTGAACGAACTCAATAGTATTCAGGAAATTTGCCTGTCCTCAGGTAAAGAACTGGTAGTTTATATCAGCATGGGATTTGGTAATCCATATGGAGATCCTTATAACGAATCGCAGGTAACACAATTTGTTGAAATTTTATTGACCTTGGGTATCGCTATTGTATCACTGGCCGACACCATTGGTGTTGCTGATCCTCAAACAATCACACAGTTATTTAATAACCTTACAAAGTCATTTCCCACCCTTGAATTGGGCGCGCATCTCCATTCTAATCCAAAAACTGCTTTACCAAAAATAGAGGCCGCTTATTACGCAGGATGTAAACGCTTTGACGGTGCACTAAAAGGATTTGGTGGCTGCCCGATGGCTAAAGATGAGCTTGTGGGAAATCTGGCTACAGAGACAATACTTTCCTGCTTGGCTGATCTGGATGATGCACCCAGGATAAATATTGATGCATTTCATAAGAGTATGGTATTGGCCGATGCGATCTTTCCAAAGGAATAATTTGGCAACATTCATCTGTGCTTATTGATGTAAAGCGTACATTTTCCCGGGTAGGGACTTAACCACACCTGCAAACTCAAGTCCTAATAATACGGAAGCCAGTTGGCTGATGGGTAAATCAGATTTCCAACTTAACTCGTCAATCATGACAGGACTTTTATCCAGGAGTAATGTCAGGATAGTTTTCTCTTC
>CAZCRJ010000734.1:0-1695 GCA_964501015.1 uncultured Roseivirgaceae bacterium
ATTCCATATCACGAATGTGAATTGGTGCTCCGGGCTCAAGGGTAATTTCAGTTCCTGTAAAGTCAAGCGGGTTTACTTTTACCAAAATTCGAATACCATCGGGTAATTGCTTTTTGAAATATTGATGTACTATGTTTTGACCTTTCGCCATGAAATTGTTTATGTTTAACGCTATGCGGTTGTTAGCTATCCCGGACAAACTCGAATCCAAACGCCTTCTCCTCCAGCGCCTAAGGTACGAAGACGCAGAGGAAATATTTTACGCATACGCCAGCAAATCTGAAGCTACCCGGTTCGTTTCCTGGCCCACACATCAATCCATTAACGATACCCGCGAATTTTTACGGAACGCCCAACGCGCATGGCGTGCAGGGATTGATTATTCGTTCAGTATCCGACTTAAGGAATCAGGGAGATTGATAGGGAGTATCGGTGTTGTTAACGATAATGGTAAACTTCAGATTGGCTATATCCTTAGTCCAACACAATGGGGCCGGGGATTTGCAACGGAAGCCGTTAGGGCTATTGTGACGATGTTACGCACACTGGACGGTATTTACCGCATCGGTACTTTTGTGGATGTGGATAATGTTGCTTCCATCCGCGTTTTGGAAAAATGTGGTCTAAGGCGTGAAGCGATGTTGCCGAAATGGTTCCGGTTTGTTAACCAGCAAAACGAACCCCGCGATTGTATTTTATTTACGCTGGAATAGTGATCAAGTCGCGACTGGTTTCTTCATAAACCTTGTTGCCAGACTCAGTAGTGACGTAAGGCAATGACAACTGTATAGTGTTGATCAGTTCATTTTCAAGACGATTAGCCCATGCATTCAGATAGCGGATAACATGGTCTTTGTTGTTGTGTTTCAGGTTTCGCTGCTCTATGGGCATTATTCGCAAAACAAAGGGATCGGAGAGCTTTTCAAGGTGTTTCAGGTCATCAGCATCGAATCCTGCCAGCAGCATTTCTGAAATCAGATCATCCATGGGTAATCCGCTTGTCGGGCAATAATCGTTTAATTGCTCATTCCAGTCGCCATAGCGTTGCATGGCACGCGCATGGATTTCTTCTTTTTTCAGCTTTGTAATTTCCTGTGCCAGGAATCCGCAATTACAGGAACCCATATGTCCCCACTGGTAATCCGTTCGCTCTTCCAGCCGGGCAGCCGTATTGCGCAAGGCATCTATAAGGGATAAGGAAGCTCGTGCCATAACATTTCGAGTTTGTAAACTTTAACAATTCTTGACCAATTAAGTTACAAATATCCGGGGGTTACCGGATTAGACCAATAAGTTCCGGTTCCTTTCTTCCGGAATTTTGTAATTCGGAAGTGCTTTGCTATACTTGCCCCACAAAATTACGATCCATGGGAAGAGGAGATATTAAAACAGCAAAGGGAAAAAGAACAAAAGGCTCTTTTGGCGTTTCCAGAAATAAGAAGGCCATCAAGGCACGGTTAAAGCGAGTAGCCAGTAAAAAAGTAGGCGCACCAAAGACCGAAGAAGCAAAAGTGGCCAAGCCAAGGAAAACAGCGCGTAAAAAATCTGAAGGATAAATGACAGCGTATTCTGCAATAGCATGGTGGTGGCACAGGTTCGGACAGAATCGGTGGATGGCTATGCTTTAGTATAAGATAATTAAACTTTGTTAAGGCCCGCCCCGATTCTTCGGAGCGGGCCTTTTCATTTTTATGA
>CAZCRJ010000735.1:0-1695 GCA_964501015.1 uncultured Roseivirgaceae bacterium
TCTGGGCCATGGAGTTAATATACGGGACCCCATCTTGAACCGGAAGTCTTCGTAACGTATTATTTTCATAATCATATTCTACCACACCCATGTTACGGGTTGCAACAAGTAAACGTTTTTTGATGTTGTCATACAGCAGGCAATTGATCTCCTGTCCGCCAATGGAAGTTGAATCAGGCAAGTATTTGTACACCTTAAACGTTGCTCCATCATACCGGAAAAGTCCGTCTCCGGCAAACCATAAAAGGCCATCCGGATCCTGAACCATATCGTTTACTTCGGATGAGCGAACTGTGCCCGGAATACCGATATGATCAAAGGATATTGATTTTGGAAATTCCTGACTGAATACTTGTGAGGTCAGCAATAACAATCCAATTACGTGTACGACTTTGTACATTAGTCTTCCGGATAGGGGATATACACAAAATTGGTAAAGGTTTTATCCACTACGAACAAACAACAATACTCGTCCGGGTCCTTATAGGCTCCTTTAAACTCTTCCAGCTTTTCCTCGTCTACCAACCCGCGTTGTACAAACTCATCCAGAAATGAGGCAAAATAGTTCCACTCCAGTTCAGCCAGGTGCTGATCCATGAGGAGCTGCCCAATGGGTTGCGTTTCTTTGCAGATGGGAAAGATAGGATACTCAGAAAATCCCCGCTTCCGAATCTGATAGGAAGCTTCTTTTATGGTATCCGCCACTTTCACAAAATCGCGGGAAATGGTCCCCAGGTATTTTCCATTCAGTTCGGGATCGTTATGCATGTGAGGAATACTTGGCTGTTAAAAAAATATGGTTAAGATAGGGATGACATAGAGTAAGAATTTGCAATTTTAAATTCATTAAATGAAGTTTTCATGAATACACGTACCTTATTATTACTATTAATCTTCTTTAGTCTGACCGGGTTTGCGCAACTGGGGTCAGAATCTGAAATCCGTCTATCGTTTGCCAACCGAAAAAGCCTTGCCGAGCAATCCATTCTTAGGCAGTACCCCGCGCGTAATATTGGGCCAACTGTACAGGGCGGACGAATTGTTGATATTGAAGTAAACCTGGACAATACTAACGAATACTACCTTGGGTTTGGTTCAGGTGGAATTTTTAAGACTGTAAATAATGGCATAACGTTTACACCGGTTTTTGATCATGTGGATGCTTTAGGTATTGGCGATTTTGCCCTATCACAAACCAATTCAGAAATGCTTTATGTTGGAACAGGTGAGAAGAACAGCAGCCGTTCTACCTATGCCGGCAGCGGTGTTTACAAGACAACGGATGGCGGAAAATCGTGGGAGCATCTTGGGTTAACCGGTACACACCATATTGGGCGGGTACTAATTCATCCAGAAGATAACAATACGGTCTGGGTGGCTGCTATAGGAGCCTTATATTCCAACAATCCGGATCGTGGGGTTTATAAAACTACGGATGGCGGCAAGAACTGGAAGAAGACACTCTCTATAAATGACAGTACTGGCATCATTGACCTTGTAATTAACCCGGCAAATCCTAACCAGCTTTTTGCAGCATCGTGGGAAAAATCGCGTAAAGCATGGGATTTCAAGGAAAGTGGGGCCGGGTCAGCTATTTATAAATCGGATGATGGGGGTGAAACCTGGTATAAATCGGTAGTCGGATTTCCTCAAGGGAAGCAGGTGGGAAGAATTGGACTGGATATTTCAGCAGCC
>CAZCRJ010000736.1:0-1690 GCA_964501015.1 uncultured Roseivirgaceae bacterium
TCATTAATAGTTCCTCTTATTTCTCCCCCTCAACGTCACTCGTTAGAGGACGTTGAGGATTTGATACTCCAATTACATGAAGTGTCACACCAGTAAGTATTCCCTCTTCAGCAACGGACAAACCTTATAGCGCTCATCGCGTGTATCATTATAAACTGCTTCGAGCACTTCATATACATTATGGACACCCATCCGCTCACACCACTCAAAAGGTCCGTAGGGATAGTTGGTGCCCAGCTTCATGGCTTTGTCAATATCGTCACGCGAAGCGGTGCCTTCCTGCACTGTATAATATGCTTCATTAATGATCATACAGATAATGCGCGGGGTAACCAGGCCAATACGGTCCGCTACCAACTGATATGGAGTTCCTAACGTGCTACATATACGCGAAAGGATGGCTTCATCTGTTTTGTTAAGCACAGATACTTCTAACACCCCACGATTAATCAAGGTGGGTAATCCGGCAAATCCAAATAGTGTTGTCTTACCATTATGGTCGAAGATATTGGATATTTCAACCAATGAAATTTTCGCGGTGTTTACAAATACGATTGCATTTCCTTCGTCTGAATAGAGTTCCGCCTGAAGGGGGTCTTCATCCAATATAAAATCAAAAATTACATCATAGCCGGATAATGGCATATCAACATCACTATGGTCCATCTCATAAATGTATTCATGATCGTTGCCAAATTTGGCTTTGCATTCTTCAAGATGAACCTGGTCGCCAATCACAAGGATAGTCATGCGTAAATGGAGTTTTTGTTTCTATTTTTGAGTGAACGCTAAGTTAATTCTAAATCCCTTTGCTATGTCAAAAACAGTAGTTTATTCCAGCGATGCCCCTTCCCCCATCGGACCGTACAGCCAGGCCATACAGGCTGGAAACATGCTTTTCGTCAGTGGGCAGATTGCCATCCATCAGGCGTCCGGAGCCATAGTGACCAGTACTATTCCGGACGAAACAACACAGGTGATGAAAAATCTTGAGGCTGTTTTGCTTGCTGCACATATGGATTTCTCCCACGTAGTAAAATGCACCATCTTCCTCAAGGATATGAATAATTTCCCCGTGGTGAATGAAATTTACGGCACGTATTTCCCAGCGAACCCTCCTTCCCGGGAAACGGTTGAAGTTAGTCGCCTTCCAAAAGATGTGAATGTGGAGATTTCGTGTATCGCAGTGAGATAGTTGGTAGTTATTCGTTGCTAGTTGTTCGATTTTTATTAGTTGGCGATTGGTTCGTGGAAGGAATAAGGATCGCGAATAACGAACAACCAACAACCATGAACGAATTACTGATTAGTCTTCGCCCACATATCGCGCAACGTAACCGTACGGTTAAATACCAGCTTGCCGTTTGTGGAGTCGGGATCAAGAATAAAATACCCCTTGCGCATAAACTGGTAACGCTCATTCAGGCTGGCATTAGCCAGGTCTGGTTCGGCATAAACTGCCGGTATAACAGTAAGTGAATCCGGATTCAGGTGCTCTTTGAAATCACCCTCAGCATCACCAACATTCTCCACCGTAAAGAGCCTGTCGTATAACCTGGCTTCTACCGGCACCGCATGAAGTATACTTACCCAATGCAAGGTTCCCTTTACCGTAAGGCCTGTTGTATCTGATCCGCTCTTGCTTTCCGGTAAATAGGTGCATCGCAGTTCGGTTAGTGTACCGTTTTCA
>CAZCRJ010000737.1:0-1683 GCA_964501015.1 uncultured Roseivirgaceae bacterium
AGACTCCAGGATTGACGTAAACACCATTTTCTCAGGCGCTGAAAGGAAACCCAAGATTATCGGTGAAAAATCAAAAAGAACAGTACGCGGATTTGTCGGATTTGATTACAAGAGCAGCCAGGAGAGCCATTATCGGGAAGAATTGAAGCGGTATTACCGGTCGGTAATCAATGCTGTTGTAGGAAGTGATACCCTTTACATTTTTGGTCCGGCTGAAGCCAAGGTAAACCTTGAAAAAGAGATTCGGAAGGATCAGCGTGTAAACGATACTGTATTGAAAGTTGAATCGTGCGATATCCTTACCAAAAATCAACTAATCGAAAAGGTAAGGCAATTCTATAAAGCGAGAGTTCCGGATCAGAAGAAAATGAAGACCCGGCTAGCGGTTTGATTCATCCTTATGTTACTGTTATTTTGATTACCTTACTTTATGATGAAGAGAATTGGATTGAGTTTGTTATTTTCAGCAGTGGTTACCTGGTGTTATGCGCAGGTAGCGTTTACTTCTTCCAACCTTCCCATTGTAGTAATTACTACCAATGGGCAGGAAATTCCAGATGATCCAAAAATTACAGCCGATATGGGAATCATTTACAATGGACCCGGAATCCGAAATTCGATCACTGATGCTTTCAATAATTATGAGGGTAAAATCGGAATTGAAATACGGGGATCATCATCACAGATGTTTCCTAAAAAGCAATATGGAATTGAATTACGGGATGATGCTGGTAATGACCGGGAAGAGTCATTGCTAGGACTTCCGGTGGAAGAAGACTGGATTTTGTTTGCACCGTATAACGACAAAAGCCTGATGCGTGATGCCTTAGCGTACAAGTTAGGTCGGGACCTTGGCCGCTATGCTCCGCGTACCCGGTATTGTGAAGTGGTGATAAATGGAGAGTATATGGGTATTTATGTATTAATTGAAAAAATCAAACGCGATAAAAACAGGGTTGATATCAATAAACTAGACTCAGATGAAATTACTGGCAATAACTTGACCGGTGGCTATATTATCAAAATTGATAAGTCGACCGGAAGCGGAGGCGATGGTTGGATTTCTTCGTATACACCACCTAATAGAAGTTCTAATCAGGAAATATTTTTCCAATATGAAATTCCTAAATCTGAGGATATCGTCAGTGAACAAAAAAATTACATCAAACAATTTATGACCTCTTTTGAAAACTCACTATATGGTGAGAATTTTCGAGATCCCATGAATGGTTATCAAAAGTATATTGATGTTAATTCATTTGTTGACTATTTCATCGTTAATGAAGTTTCCAAAAATGTTGATGCCTACAGGTTAAGTACCTTTATGCATAAACACAGAGATTCCGAAGGAGGAAAACTTTATATGGGTCCAATCTGGGATTTTAATCTTGGCTTTGGTAATGTGGATTATTGCACCACCGGAACAACCGTTGGCTTTGTTACTGATTTTAATTCGATATGCCCTGGCGACTGGTGGCTGATTCCTTTTTGGTGGGCAAGACTTATGGAAGATCCAGCCTATCAACAAAGGTTAAATGATCGTTGGAATGAATTACGGAATGGCCCGTATAAAACATCCGTTATTCACACATACATTGATTCTGTTGCTTCTGTCCTGAGTGTAGAATCACAGCAACGGAATTTTCAGCGTTGGCCTGTTCTGGGTCAATATGTTTGGCCGAA
>CAZCRJ010000738.1:0-1680 GCA_964501015.1 uncultured Roseivirgaceae bacterium
AATAACCTGTTCTTTTTTTGTTCCAGTGTAAGTGTCTTCATTCGTCTATGGTAAAGGTACTTCCTTCTGTTGCCAGTTCGGTATTACTAAATACACCTTTCGCTTCCTGTAAAACAGGTTCCAACTCCCGGTAGCGTGCAGAGAAATGTCCGATTAGCAATTTACTCACGTTGGCGAGCCGTGCCAGTTGTGCCGCCTGCGCTGCGGTGCTGTGCCGCGTCTCCTCCGCTTTGTCTTTATCCTGCTCCATAAAGGTTGCTTCGTGGTACAGAACATCTACCTCTCTGACAATGTTTGCAAGCCGTTCATCATAGGCTGTATCGGAACAGTACGCATAACTGCGCGATTTCCTCGGAGCAAACGTCAGGTCTTCATTCCGGTAAAGAATGGTGCCATCAGCATGTAAAATATCATTACCGGTTTTCAGGCCGGCCAGTTGCTGCAGGGTGATGTCAGTGGGTAGTTTGGTTTTATCAATTCGCCTGGGTTTTATTTTCTCCCGAAATAAAAATCCAGAGCAATCCAGTTTATGATTAAGCGGTATGGATTCTACCGTGAAGTGCTTGAAGTCGGCAATGGTTTCATGTTGCCCGGGAAGTAACGGATGAAATATAAGTTTATACCGAAGTGCTGAGTGCGAATACCGAAGTTGGGTAATGATGATATCCTGTAATCCGCGATGACTATATACATGCAGATCATTGGTGCGATGGTTAAGGTGAAGGGTAAATAACAGTCCCACTAATCCCAGGTAATGATCGCCATGCAAATGGGAAATGAAGATGTGGTTAATGCGATGCATGCTAAGTTCGTAGCGCATCAGTTGCATTTGTGTACCCTCTCCGCAATCAACCAATACTATCTGGTTTTGAATCTCCACCAGTTGTGATGATGGTAAGCGGCCTAATGCCGGCACGGCACCACTTGAACCCAGTATGGTAATTTTAAAACTCAATGAGATATAAAACAAAAAGACCAAAACCCGAGAGCGTTTTGGTCTGTATGATGTGTATCAGGATGTTATTTTTCATCCGTGCCTTTAAGATCTTTTTCAATTTCGTGCATGAATACTGCATCGATAGCCTCCTGAACTGACGGCACAATATTGAGCACACTGTCTAATTGGGAGATTTTGATGAGCTTATGGGTATGCTCAGAAAGTGAAGTCAGAATAAAAATACCACCTTCTTCCTGCATGATTCTGTTGCCCACCAATAAGGCACTAAGGCCGGAGGAGTCGGTATATTTTACTTCTGAAAGATCGAGAATGATATTCCGGATGCCTTCTGCATGAAGGGTAATCAGTTCTGACTTCAACCCCGGTGCAACACTGGAGTCCATCTTTTCTTCGTGCAAATGGAGGAGGCTGTATTTTTCTTGTTTATCGATAGTATACTTCATAATTCATGTAACGGTTAAGCACTTACTTTGAGGGTCCTAAATTAATTGAATTTAGGGAATTAAGGATACTTTGTTCTATTCTTTGTGGAATGTGGGCATAATCTACCGGTTCCAGTGGTGATCCTGTTACTTGCTGGTAAAGTTCCTGGTAGCGCGAGGAAATAGAGCTCACAATCGCATCGGTCATTTCCGGAACCTGTTGTCCCTCTTTTCCCTGGAAGCCGTTTTCAATCAGCCACTGCCGTACAAATTCTTTGGAGAGTTGTTTCTGTGATTCTC
>CAZCRJ010000739.1:0-1675 GCA_964501015.1 uncultured Roseivirgaceae bacterium
TGGCCCGCAAATCGTTGGTAGCATACATGTATATCGGGGAACCAAAAAAGACTGATGAATGGGGCAAAGAACCCAAAATACAGGTAAATGATGTGTTTATTGAGCCTAAAGATGTGATTCAGTGGGTGAATGCTGAGAAGGCAAAACTACAGGAGTATGAGCGGGATCAAATGACTGTTTCGATGAAAGTTGACAGTGATGCAAAGCGAGGTATCATTGCTGACGTGGAATCAGAACTCAGAAAAGCCAATGCACGGTTAGTACTTTATTCTACCCTGCAAAGGCGCGTTGACTAGTATTACTATTAATTTTATACTAACCCCGTTCTGTTTCAGGATGGGGTTTTTTATTACCTTCCTTTAAGCAAATGACTGCAGAAGTAAATAATCCACGAACGGTGCGGGCCTGGTGCATGTACGACTGGGCCAATTCGGTTTATTCCCTTGTAATCACAGCAGCTATTTTTCCAGTGTATTATAAAGCCGTTGCGGTTACTGGTGAAAGCGATTTAGTTACTTTTTTAGGGTTTACCCTTAAAAATTCTGTTCTCTACTCGTACGCATTGTCATTTTCTTTCCTGGTGGTTGCTGCTATGCTTCCCTTTCTTTCCGGTGTGGCAGATTATACCGGTAAGAAAAAGTTATTCATGAAAATCTTTGTGGGTATAGGGAGTCTATCCTGTATGGGACTTTACTTTTTTAAAGACATCAATACTCTCGAATGGGGGATTTTCTGTTCCGTTATGGCAAGTATAGGCTTCTCTGGTAGCCTGGTTTTTTACAATGCATTTTTACCTGAAATCGTAACGGAAGACCGCTATGATAAAGTAAGCGCACAAGGTTTTTCTATGGGGTATTATGGAAGCGTTATCCTTATGGTAATATGCCTGGCCTTAATTATGCACTATTCCTTCTTTGGATTTGCGACCGAAGGGTCCGCTACCCGCTTTACTTTTCTGTTGGTAGGTGTGTGGTGGATAGGGTTCTCCATAATCCCCTTTGCGGCTTTGCCGGAAAATCCTTTTGGGAAGAAACCCTCTGAAAAAATCTGGACAAAGGGATATTACCAGGTATTGAACGTTTGGAGAAATTTAAAAAGCACGCCTGACTTGAAGAATTTCCTGACGTCCTTTTTCTTCTACAATATGGGCGTGCAAACGGTAATGTACCTGGCTATTTTATTTGGCACCGATGTACTTCAATTGGAAAGTGAAAAATTAATTGCTACGATTCTTTTGATTCAATTGGTTGCTTCAGGCGGGGCCTGGATGTTTGCCCGAATTTCTCAGGTGAAAGGAAATAAAATCACGCTGGGAATTATGATTATAATCTGGATAGGAATCTGTTTCAGCGCCTATGGTATCTCCGGAGAATGGCAATTTTATATTCTTGCCGGTGTAGTGGGGATGGTTATGGGTGGGATTCAATCCCTTTCCCGTGCAACGTATTCCAAATTATTACCGGAATCAACTGCTGATCATCCGGCACGATCCCGCCCGTGTCGATCAACTCGAACCGCCGGTGCCGGTGCATCGCCTCGCCGTGAATCCGGTCCCGCGTAATCCCCGGTTCATCCCCCACAATAGAGCGCCGCTGCCCCAACAGGGCATTAAACAGCGTCGACTTTCCGACATTCGGCCGCCCCACAATCACACCCACGGGCAGTCCGGCACGCA
>CAZCRJ010000740.1:0-1672 GCA_964501015.1 uncultured Roseivirgaceae bacterium
GATTGATTTGCAGTTAATTTGAAGCCATTGCGAAAAGCATGAAGAAGTTTCTAATATTTTCAGCGGTTGGAGTTGTTCTGATCGTTATTTTGATAGTGGTAGTTGGGGTTATCCGTCACAACCAGACAAAATCGTTCAGTCCGGAAGAAGTTGTTTCGTTTACAGAAGGCGAAATGACCGTGGCGGTATATTATAACCGGCCTTTTAAAAAGGGCAGAACGATTTTTGGCGAACTGGTACCTTATGGAGCAGTGTGGCGCACAGGGGCAAATGAAGCCACCATTTTTGAAACAAACCGAACCCTTACATTCGAAGGAAAGGACCTGCCTCCCGGCAAATATTCACTATGGACAATTCCGGATTCAACCACATGGACAATACTCTTCAATGCCCAAACCGGTCAGTGGGGTATAAATAATAAAGGTGAAGCCAACCGGGAGCCTGGCTTGGATGTGCTTTCCATCACGGCACAGGCAATTGTTCAACAACGGGAGTTTGAGCAATTCACTATTCGGCTTGATAAAATGGGCAGTGAGGCAGAAATGGTTTTGCTTTGGGATAAAACGGTTGTGTCTGTTCCTTTTTCGTTTTAAAAACAATTAACTTAATCTTTCGGAAGCACAAAAACTGAAATGGTTGTCTTCTTGTCTTCACCGGGTATTCCTGGTTGAGCATGTACCATATACGTCAAATTAGAACGATCAACGCCAAGTGCCTCGAGTGCATCAAGAATGGCCTGGGCTTGTTTTTCTGTTCGGTCGTTGTGATAAAGTGTTCTTACCAGAACACTATCTTGTTCAAAAACCTGACCATCGGCAGTGTAATATTGAATTTTCTGAACGACTGAATCCATTGATATTTCAGTAAGATCGGTATGAATAGAATCGGTACTTTCCGCAAATCCGGCCAAAGAAACATCTACTTCAAATCGCAAATCAGAAGAAGCTTTGATTAATCTTGAAAGCCTTCTGAGCGCATTCCTGTCATCATTTAGTATAGCGCTGCCGGGCAAAAACGTTACTCCATTCAAAACTAATGTATCACCTGCCTGTACGGGTTTTAACACGGCACTTACTTGCTGGACGAGGGGGTTATTTGCCTCTCGCATATCAAAGTATTTGGAAAAAAAAGTAAAGTGGTCATCGTCCGGATCAATGGAAAGTTCATAGTGATCGCCTTCCACGAGGTACAGGAAAAAATTTCCGTTTTTATCAGGGCGTCCACTGAAATATCGATTTTGATGAGTTAAGTCTACTACGGACACATAGGCTGGTGTTGGCAAACCATTGACACCTGTAATCTTTCCTTCGATTCTTGTAACCGATCGAGGACGCCATTCTTCCGGCATCAGAAATTCAGTGAGTTCACGTTTCGATTTACCCGGGGCATCTTTCAGCAAATACCGGCCGTTTGCTATAAAACTTACAAACTGATTATTTTTTTCCGTGTTGACGAAATCTAGCGCAACAGGGTCAGTCCAGGAACCACTTTGGAATTTACTGACATAGAGATTCAGTTGTTCTGTTCCCGTTCCCATGGTGTTGGAGGCGAAAATCAAAATTTCACCATCCGCTGAAATGCGAGGAGTCTGCGCATTTCCGGTATTGATATTTTCAGGAAGTTCTGTGGGCTCCTGCCAGCGCCCGTTAGGCGCTTTTTTCGACACCATGAT
>CAZCRJ010000741.1:0-1669 GCA_964501015.1 uncultured Roseivirgaceae bacterium
ACTCCAAAGCTTACAACATCAGCAAGTGAATCTAATTCTTTACCAATAGATGAGCTTACTTTGAGGGCACGTGCAGCAAAGCCATCAAGAAAATCAAAGACACACGCTATCCACACAAATAGGGCAGCATATAATGGCTGTACCTCCATGGCAGCAACAATTCCGAAGCAACCGCAAACTAAATTACAGGAGGTGAGTAAATTCGGGAGGTGACGGGTTATCTTCATTACTTTTGCACGTCTGAACAAAATGGGTTTGTTCGCTTTTCAAAGCCTATTGTAGTTGTGGGGCCATGTCCGCAATATACAGTAACATCATCAGGCAACGTAAACAATTTATAATGTATACTTTTGATTAATGTGTCGAAATCACCGCCAGGCAAATCGGTTCTGCCAATACTATTATAGAACAAAACATCACCGCCAAGTAAGGATTTACTGTCCTGATGATAGAGTGCAATATGACCAGGACTGTGACCAGGCACAAAGAGTATTTCAAAAGATTGATTGCCCACTTTAATCACGTCACCTTCTTCAATGAATTGATCAGCGGATGAATCCTCATAACCAGGGAATCCATAATTAGGTGCGTATGCTTTAACAGCTTTCAAAACTGGTTCATCAAGTTTATGGAGTAGTAAGTTTACCTTGAAATGGCTCTTGACAAAGGCATTGCCCAATACATGGTCTATATGGCAATGTGTATTGATCAGGTATTTGACGTTTAGTTGTGCAGCTTCAATAAATGAAATCAGTGTGTCCTTTTCACTTCTGTCATAACATCCAGGGTCAACGATTGCGCATTCTTTCGTTTCATCAAAAACCACATAGGTGTTTTCCTGGAAGGGATTAAACTCAAAACTTTTTATTTGAAGCATAGTGCTGATTATGCCTCAAAATTAATCCGGAATTTCGTTAATTAACGGTGAATGATCATGAAATTGCCAACATGAGCAAAAAAGTAATCGATTACATAGTTGTTGGACACGGGTTGGCCGGATCTTGCATTGCTCTTCAATTACTGTATCGGGATAAATCACTACTTGTTATCGATAAGCCTCACCCTAACTCGGCTACCCGTATTGCAGCGGGCCTTTTCAATCCGATCACAGGCCGGCAAATGGGTAAGACCTGGATGGCTGATGAACTATTTCCTCGCCTTCATGACTTTTATCAAAGGGCAGAGCGATTTACAGGATCTAAATTCTTTTTTCCTATGCCCCTCTATCGCCCTTTTCTATCGGTTGAGGAGCAGAATGAATGGATGGGGCGCAGTGCCGATGCACGATTTACCGACTACATCGAAAAACTGGCAACGATACCTATGTTTCCAACGCAGGTAAAAAATTCTTTTGGTGGATTAGTATTGAAGCAATGTGGCTATGTGCATACACATCACTTCCTTAACGCAGTAAGAAAGCACCTTGAGAATAAAAATTCATTTCTTGAGGAAGATTTTGATGAATCATTAGTCGGCATTTCTAATGAATACGTTACCTATAAACACTGGCAGGCCAGAAGAATTATTTTTTGTACTGGAGAAAAGGCAAGACAAAGCCGTTTATTTTCATGGCTTCCAATCCGACCCTTAAAGGGGGAGACACTAACGCTTAAAACGGATGTGGATATTTCAACAATCTATAATCGGGGTGTATATATCGTACCTGATC
>CAZCRJ010000742.1:0-1663 GCA_964501015.1 uncultured Roseivirgaceae bacterium
AATTACTCGCGGATGCGAGGAAAGTCCCAAATAGTTGTTCGCACAAAAGTTGATAACCTCTTTACCGCCCTCAATTTTAATATCAGCACCCTGGGGAGAAATAATAATGCGCTCCTTCTTGAATAACCCAGCCTCTTTAATAGATGTGATTTCCTTTTCTAGTATCGGTTTAAGCGTTTTGTACATAAACTTTTGATTTTGTGTTAATGTATGGTGGGCAAAGTTAACCGCTTCTGTAAAAGCACCCCTAACGGATGATCGTAAAAAGACAAAAATCTTTAACTTTCCGCCCTGATCAATCGATTGAAATAGCCGGGGGCTGATTACCGGATACGAATGAGATTACGGAGAGGATTAACAAGCGTTTTCCGTCTGAAACACTCAACGGAAAAATCGAATGCATACGTTATCGGAATTAAGCAAATGAAAAAACACAAGATTCTCATTATTGGTGCTGGCGGACAATTAGGTACAGAGTTGACTCAGGGCTTATGGAATTTGTACGGAAAGGAGAATGTCATTGCAACGGATATTAAGGACCCGCAGGGAATTCTAGCCCAGGGTAATTTTGAAATTCTGGATGTGCTGAAGCAAAAGCAATTATTCAATTTTATTAAGCAGAATGAGATTACCCAGATTTATCACCTCGCAGCTGTATTATCCGCTACCGGAGAAAAAAATCCCAAGTTTGCCTGGCACTTGAATATGGATGGTCTTGTGCATGTGCTGGATGCTGCCGTTGAATATAAACTTGATAAAGTATATTGGCCCAGTTCCATTGCAGTTTTTGGCCCCACTACACCCAAACAAAATACACCGCAGGATACCATTATGGATCCAACTACCATTTATGGGATCAGTAAGTTTGCCGGTGAGCGCTGGTGCGACTGGTATTACCGCAAACAGGGCGTTGATGTGCGAAGCCTTCGGTACCCCGGATTAATTGGCTACAAATCAAAGCCCGGAGGGGGAACAACGGATTATGCTGTAGATATTTTCTTTAAGGCGCTAATGGAAAAAAAATATGAATGCTTTTTGAAAGAAGATACCTACCTGCCCATGATGTATATGGATGATGCGGTGAAAGCAACGCTGGACCTGATGGAAGCACCCGCAGAAAAGATCAGGGTGCGGTCAAGTTATAATATTGCATCAATGAGTTTTTCTCCTGAAGAAATTGCTTCAGAAATAAAGAAGCATATTCCGGATTTTACCATTTCCTATAAACCAGACTTTCGCCAGGCGATTGCCGACAGCTGGCCCAAATCAATTGATGACACTCCCGCACGAAACGATTGGGGTTGGAAGCATCAGTTTGAGTTAAAGGAAATGACGGAAAAAATCCTTAGGCACCTGCCAGCCTTATTAGCGCAGGAAGCCTGACAACAATAATCAATACCTTGATTGTTTACTTCAACACGATAAATCGTGCGAAGTACGATGACGTTTTTGATGAATATTTAAGAATATACGAACCCGACTGTACTGTAGAAGTAAAATACAAAACACCAGCATTCTGGCTTGCCGGTACATCTGCTATAACTTGCCCCATTCCATTATACACCTGTATTCTGTCTCACTCGTTGGGGGCGAAATTCATTTTATACTCAACCTTATCGGCTAAAACAGGGTTTGGATGCACCCACAATGTTTGCTTGCCGGT
>CAZCRJ010000743.1:0-1657 GCA_964501015.1 uncultured Roseivirgaceae bacterium
AAAAGATTTAAGTGAACACGAAATATACACCGTTGCTGACAAAGGTTGGACAGGAGAAATAAACGGTAAACTATTAGAACTTTTAATTGATAATAATTTTGACGTACTATTAACCTTTGACAAGAATATTCGATATCAACAGAATTTCACCAAGTATACCATTACTGTGATTGTACTTAATGCAAAGGACAATAGTTATTCAACGTTGAAAAATTTGGTTCAAAAAATAACGAAGCTATTAACAAAGGAATTAAATGTTGGACCGCTCGAAATTAAAGAGTAGCAAAACAAAAGACTTAGAATAACTTGATGATATCGTTCGCAAAAATCAACACCATCAGTGTAAGCAAGAAGATCATGCCAATCTTCTGTGCCGTTTCTAAAAATTTATCAGAAGGTTTTCTGCGCGAAATCATTTCGTAACTAAGGAACATTACGTGGCCTCCATCCAATGCAGGGATAGGAAGTAAATTCATAAACGCGAGCACGAGTGACAGTACTCCGGTTAATGTCCAGAAGCGTTCCCAATCCCAGGTAGGGCCATATGCCTGCATAATACCAATGGGGCCAGAAAGTGATTCACGTGGAGACAATACACCGGAAATAACTTTACCAAAGGCAGTTACCTGAACTACCAAAGTAGTAAAGGCCCGTTCGGTACCCAAAGGAATAGACTCAAAAAATCCGTACGACATTTTCTTCGCCATAGCATTCAGCAACGGCTCGGATTCGGCACGGAAACCAATGGCTGATTGTCCCTCAAAATATTCCTTGTATTCAACTGTTTCTGCGTCACGCTGAAGTACCAGGTGAATGGAATCCCCTGCACTTTTCACAGCCGTATTCACCTCATCAATGTACGCCACAGGTACATCGTTGATGGCGGTAATCCTGTCACCGGGTTGCATTCCAATGCGGTCTGCCATGGTGCCCTTAGCAACTTCCGCTACAACGGCCGGTACGCGAAACGAAATGAAACTTCCAACGCCTGCCTTTTTATTGAACTTTTGAATGAAGTCTGCAGGAACATGAATGTCAATTAATTCACCTTGGCGATCAACAGTGTAATAGGCATTATCTGACAATAAGGTTTCAGGCCTGAGAATATCCTGAAGATAGTCAAAATCTTTGCCGTTGATTTTTACAATCTTATCCCCGGTTTGTAATCCGATGCTCTCACCTACATGGCCTACAGCAAATCCACCGTTATTATTGATCACATCTTTCAGGAAATACGTATCGCCAAAGGTGAAGGTAACGCCAATGAAAATCAGGATACCAACAACTACGTTTACGAAAATTCCACCCAGCATTACAATCAGGCGTTGCCATGCTGGCTTTGAGCGGAACTCCCAAGGTTTGGGTTCCTGTTTCATGGCTTCGGTGTCCATGGATTCATCGATCATACCGGAAATTTTTACATAGCCTCCAAGCGGTATGGCGCTTAAGGCATATTCGGTGTCTCCTTTCTTAAAGGAAAATATCTTGGGTGGGAAGCCAATGGAGAACTGCTCTACGCGCATACCAAAATACTTGGCTGCCAGCTGGTGACCCATTTCGTGTACGGCTACCAAAATTGAGATGCTCAACAAAAGTTGAGCAAGCGAAATCATCCAATCCATCAGTTAATCAGTTCTAAAGCTTTAATTCGTGTTTC
>CAZCRJ010000744.1:0-1656 GCA_964501015.1 uncultured Roseivirgaceae bacterium
ATAAAATGATTGAAGGTGCACCCGCGCATCTTGTTGTTCTGCACCGGGAAACAGCGCTGTTGCCGGACGAGCCTGACGTGGGTTGGCGGTAAATTCTGAAAGGGTAAGTCCCCCGGGAGTCTCATAAAACAAATCGCTGTAAAATATATAGGTCTCCAATACCTGGTTATCGTTCACATCAAAATGAAAAACGCTGTTTACGACATCGCGTGACATCTTTGTTTGGTCCCGGTAACCATCCGATTGCTGATGCAGCACCTGCACCTGATGACTGCTGTTTGCCTGAGCCTCTTCGTATCCAACCTGAAATAATTCTCCTCCAAATGATCCGAATTGCAAACCAGCTTTCACAACATGCCCTTCTGGAATTACCGGGCTGTTCAATAATAAAACCCCTCCGGTTCCGGCTCCATAACTACTGGAGCCTGGACCTTTAAGGATTTCCATGTCGCCCAGCATAGCAGGATCAAGTTGATTCAAATAGGTATTCCCTCCCGGATCGGTCAAAGGCATTCCATTCCAATAAACTTTAACGTTGCGAACTCCGAAAGGTGACCGAATGGTGCTCCCCCTTACCGATAACCTATAACTGCCGGGAGATCGCTCTTCAAGTCGTACGCCAGGTACTGTATTAAAAGAAGGAACAAGGGTGGACTCATTGAATCGTTGTAATTCGCGACTTCCAATAACTCCCACAGAGGCAGGGGTTTGAATTAACGGCCGGTTGTAATTATATGCCTGAATGAGAACTTCGCCAAGCTGGCGAATAGAATCAGTCTTTTGGAGGGCTTGGGCTATGGAATAAAAAGGAGCAGACGTGAGAACTAAAAGCCCTAATACCAGACGTGAAAAGGCAACTGATTTGCTGTTCATTATTTTCCAGGAGACAGAATTCGAGATGAAAAGTCCCAATAAGCTGTATTTCAACCGAATAGACAACATTTTACGGGTAAATTCAGAAAAAAATGCCATCTTGCGCCCCTCGAACTAAACAGGCCCTTAATTGGTTATACAAATGCCTGTAAAAAAGGGCCAATTTCATTAATTAACAACAAACCATGGGAAGACCACCAGTATTGCCAAAGAAGAAAAAAGACGGATTTTATATTGAAATTCGCAATAAAGGATCAAAATCTCCAGGCACTATCATTATTCGCGATACGCGCGAAGCCATGATGCAGGCAGCCCGCATGTATGAAATTACAAAGGACGTTACCATCCTGGGAGAGCACAGGCATGGTAAAAGGGTGGAAGAATCAAAAAAGAAAAGTTCCGCCAAAGTGAAATAAGGGGTTTTAACCCCTTTCTTTTTGCGTAATCCATATCTTAACCGAAGGGATCAACTGGTGAAATTCGCCATTATACTTCTGCTTTTTGCCAGTCAGTTTGTTTTTGCCCAGTCCGGACAAAAGCCACATGTTATACTGATCTCATTTGACGGCTTTCGCCATGATTATGTTGAAAAATACGACCTCCCCAATTTCAAGTCGTTTATTTCCAAGGGTGCTGCTTCCAAAGCACTTATACCCTCATTCCCCAGCAAAACATTTCCCAATCATTATACGCTGGTAACGGGTTTGTATCCCGGAAATCATGGGCTTATTGATAATAGTTTTTATGACAAAGCGCTTGATGCACGGTATACCATGCGTAATC
>CAZCRJ010000745.1:0-1653 GCA_964501015.1 uncultured Roseivirgaceae bacterium
ACAAGCTCCCCGCAAAACCATTCTGGGGTTTAGCATGAACATGATTGCACCAACAGGTCAATTCTTTTCCGATAAGCTAATCAACCTTGGTACAAACCGCTTTTCGTTCAGACCCGAACTTGCCCTGACACAACCGATTGGCAGGCGTGGGTTAATTGACCTTTACTCCGGTGTCTGGTTCTTCACCAACAATACTGAATTTTATCCGGGGAATTCAATTCGCACCCAGGAACCCATGGGGACGTTTCAGGCCCACTTCAGCTACAATATTAATCCACGTTTCTGGGTAGCGTTGAATGCTACGTATTATGTAGGCGGCACTTCTTCCATTAATGACCTATACAATGACGATCGACAGTCGAATGCGCGGGTGGGTATAACCAGTGTATTTCCGGTGGGTAAATACAACTCACTGAAGCTGGCAGTCAGCACGGGTGCTATCGTACGCGTTGGTCAGGACTTTACTACCATTTCTATTGGATGGGCAAGATCATGGTTCGGCAAAGAACCCACGGGCAAAGCATCAAAGCAAGAGTAAATACAATTGGATGAATGCGCGTCAGGCAGCCTACTTCCCGGACCAAAGTCTTTTGTTAAAAGCGATTCCAAACGTACAGGTATCGTAAACTTCGTCTTTGTTATCGTAAATGAGGGTACGTGTACTTTCAAAATTTCCCAAAATCACAAAACTGTACTCAGTGCCTACCCTGATCAGGAATAAATTTTCATGGCACTTGAGTTCATATCCTTGGTCCGTATAAAAGGATCAATGGCGTAAGGCGCAGCAACAATGGCTACCAGGAATGAACGCTCTAATTCGATTTCGATATAATCTACTTCAAAGCTCTGAAGTTAACTATCGCCTGCAAAAGCAATTAACCAACGGGGATGAAAATAATAATCAACATCCACTGTCCACGTAGCAGTAACATGAACCCATTTTCCTCCCTCGGTTTCTTTTAGAATATGCGCGTTAGCCATCAAAATGGCTCCACGGATCTACGTTGGTGTTCGTAGTGTTCTACCTACTGGGCAACGGTCGGATAGCTAAACAATAAATTTATCATAACAACGCACTGAAATACGCTTTTCATAGACATGCCAGTTAAATTGAGAATTTTGAAAGAGGAAGCAATTCAATTTAAAGAATCACTTCTTCTCACAAAGTTAGTGGCTGTCACTTTATTGAAGTGATAAGGTAAGCAGCATTCAATAAGTCAAATACACCTTGCTATTTCAATGTTACCGTGCGTCCATACAATGCCTGAACATGTCGGGCATTGTTGCCTTCCACTTTATTGATTGCTTCGATCTGAGCAGCAGATGCCTCAAAAATATGTTTTGTGATATACCACCTAACCGATTCGGTAAAGGGGGGTGTTGTTAATGATCCTTTGTAGTGATAATAATGACCTGTTACTTCTTTAGGGATGGCACCAAACAAGTCGGCCATTTTTACCTTTCCGGTATTCAGTGCAGCCGTCTCGTGTTCTTCTTTGGGAATAGCATCGAGAAAGTCGGCAATGAATTTATTTTCTTTTCCTTCTTTGAATAGGACTCCAATCACCAGGTATTGTGGTGTTGCATTTTTGTCTTCATTCGGCATCAGGTTCACGATATGCATCTCCATTGGAAAGGTCATGCCATCGATCA
>CAZCRJ010000746.1:0-1650 GCA_964501015.1 uncultured Roseivirgaceae bacterium
GTCCTTCCAGGTAAAAGCCGATTCTAAGGTGAACGTTCCGGGTAGTGGTTTATTTGGTTATATGGCATACGATGCTGTTCGTTTTTTTGAAGATGTTACCATCGCGAAAACGGAAACCGATCTGCCGGATATGGTCTATAACTTTTACCGGTATGTAATTGTAGTCGATCACTTTTCGAATGAACTTACACTGATTGAGCACGCTGAAGAAAAAAACGGTTTACCGGAAACAGGTACTCTGGAGAAAATTGAAAAGCTATTATTCAGCAATCGGTTTTCTACGTATCCTTTCAAGCTGGTAAATAGTGAAACCTCTAACTTAACGGATGAGGAATTTATGAATGCTGTCCGCAAGGGAATTGAGCACTGCAACCGTGGCGATGTCTTTCAGTTGGTCTTGTCGAGAAGATTCATCACATCGTTTAAGGGCGATGAGTTTAATGTATACCGTTCCTTACGGTCGATCAATCCGTCTCCGTATTTATTTTATTTTGATTACGGCAATTTCAAACTCTTTGGGTCGTCTCCGGAAGCACAACTTCAGATTCAGAAAAACGAAGCCAGTATTTTTCCTATAGCCGGCACCTTTAGAAGAACAGGGGATGATCAGAAAGATGCAGAACTGGCCAGCGAACTGGCAGCCGATGAAAAGGAAAATGCCGAACACATTATGCTGGTTGATCTTGCCCGCAACGACATGAGCCGCTATGCCCACAATGTTCAGGTTGAAGTGTTCAAGGAAATCCAATATTACTCCCATGTTATTCACCTGGTATCAAAAGTAACCGGCAAGCTTAGTGATCAGTCGGAGGCACTGAAGATGGCAGCTGCCACTTTTCCAGCCGGAACACTTTCCGGGGCACCCAAGCATAAGGCACTAACCCTTATCGAAACTTATGAAAACATCAATCGCGGATTTTATGGAGGCGCCATTGGGTATCTGGGCTTTAATGGTGATTTCAATCATGCGATAATGATCCGTACATTTTTAAGTAAGGATAACGAACTTACTTGCCAGGCCGGTGCGGGTATTGTGTCAAAATCCAATCCTGAAAGTGAGTTGAATGAAGTAAATAATAAACTGGCTGCCTTGCGAAGAGCAATTGTAATGGCAGAAACGCTTTAATTGATTATGAAAATATTAATTCTCGACAACTACGATTCGTTTACGTACAACCTGGTTCATATCATCCGTGAACTGAACTACGATTACGATGTTTTCCGTAACGATAAAATTACATTGGAAGAAGTAAATCAGTACGATAAGATACTGCTTTCTCCTGGACCGGGTATTCCCGATGAAGCCGGAATAATGAAAGCGCTTATTAAAACATACGCTCCGGTAAAAAGTATTCTGGGCATATGCCTGGGTCATCAGGGTATTGCTGAAGTATTTGGTGCGAAATTGTATAACATTCCAACTGTGTTGCATGGAGTAACTTCCCTTACTTCCGTACGGGATAATGACGAAGTGCTTTTTAGTTCGCTTCCTAAAACATTTCAAGTATGTCATTATCACTCCTGGGCTGTGCAGCCAGATTCCATTCCTTCCGACCTGATTGTTACCGCTACCAATGAAGAAGGAATGATTATGGGGTTGCGTCATAAAACTTATGATGTAAAAGGATTACAATTCCACCCGGAATCCAT
>CAZCRJ010000747.1:0-1640 GCA_964501015.1 uncultured Roseivirgaceae bacterium
GGCAGAATGATAACGAAATATACAGGGTTGTTTACTTGGAATCCACTATCTTCACCTAATGCGTAAGAAACTGGCGGAACAAGCGGGGGAACGGAAGAAATTCAGGGCCATTTTCAAACGCATCGGAAAAAAGACATCCTTTACCGGGTACAGTGAAGATACCATTTTACTAAGCGATGTTCGCGAAGCCTATACCTTAACACCAGTGGCCGATCACGTATGGTTTTCCTACACTACAGGATTTGAGAAAATCAACCTTACTGAAAACTGTGTGATCGAATTTGAAGCCCGTGTGAAGTCGTACCGAAAAGGGTATGTAAACAAGCCATTAGGACTAACCAATCGGGTGAACGATTACAAATTGAGTCATCCTACCAAGATTAAGAAGATTGGGTAAGTAGTACGGTATTCAAAGATACCACCCTGGCTCATTCAATTGTTGTTATTCCCCATCACACCATAACATGCATTGAATTTAAAAAATACTTTTTCCTCAAACGTGCCAATGGCATTGACATCATATTGATTATCGGATTGCCTTATTTCCATGGTAATGGCTAGGACGGGATTTTCTTCGGGATTTAACACGGTAATAAACTTGCACTGAGGCATGGATACCAATCGGACGTTCTGCTTCGTTTGAATCTCCAGGATTTCATTTACGATCAGCAACTGAATTACACCGGGGGTTACGGGATACCCGGGAAAATGACCGCTATAAATCGGATGTGACGGATTTAAGGTTATGGTTACTATCAATTTTTCATTCGAATCGGCCCATCCTATCACTTCAAACAAATCATCCGAGCATTTCATGGTCTTCTTAGGTTTTATTCAACAGTAGTAATCCAAGATTTTCGGGGATCAACGAATTGCAGATCAAAACCGTTTGAATGGACCTTTCCACCAACGGGCATTTTTCCAGTGACAAAACATCTACAGCATACGCCATGGCAAATGCAGAATTGGTTAACCACGTGCCGCACAATTCCTGTATGTCAACCAACCGGTTCTGGCCAAATAACCGGATCAATTCATCAACTGTATCCTGACTACTATGAGTATATACAATCAGATCAATGTCTTCAATAGCACAATTATTGAATTTAAGGAAATCAAGAATTGTTTCACTTCGGTTAGTAACCAGTCCGTAACTTCCAACATCCAGTACGTTAACGTATGCAGTATCTGTTTCGCCAGAAGACAACACAAAGTATGATGATCCGCATGTATTGTGGATGGATTCCAACCCAAGCCTGGCGTTCATATTAAACAGGGAAGCTTCCAATTCATCTGCTCCACCTACAAGTGCATGCTTCCATCCTTCATGGATACCCATCATCGCATCGATTATGGCCTGCTCGAACGATAGGCTGTTTTGTGTATGCGTGATATTATAACCATGATTTTTCAGGTGAAGTGATATCTGCCCGGCAATGGTATTATGTGTGGATAAAATAAATGATGTCGGGGAAATCAGTCCACCGTCAGCAGACTGAATTTTATCCAGAAAATTTCGGGTGTGTTTACAACATCCCATGCTGGTACCCACAATGATGGCGTCCGGTTGTTGAATGCCCGCCTGCTTGAGACAATCCAGGGTACAGGCGATGCCCATTTTCAATACCTCACTCATCCTC
>CAZCRJ010000748.1:0-1635 GCA_964501015.1 uncultured Roseivirgaceae bacterium
TCAAACACCCTTTCTTCATGCTGTGGTAAAAAAATAAAAATGATACTGAAGAGGCCAAGCGACAGCCTTCCGGAATACCGGGTAACAGCCTGTAATCCCTCGATGGTGAAGTCATAAAAATAAACGGCAAGTATTGCCAGTACCGCTTCCAGTACGAGTACAAGGAGTATGGCTCTTGTAACAGTCAAGCGTTGAACTTTTAATTACGTACGCAAATTATAATTCCCGGATCATGATATTTCTATACCACACCTTATCATCATGATCCTGTAAGGCTATGTGTCCACGAGTGGCTTTTCCAAAATCAGCCATGTCATTAAACTTGCTGTTGGCAACCATTTCATCCCATTCGGGGGTGTGCATAGTGAAGTTCACCACATTGGTTCCGTTAAGCCAGAACTGGTAAGCACCATTATTAGAAATGATGCGCACCTGATTCCATTCACCGGCCGGACGTACGGTTTCAGTTGAACAGGAAATCAAATCATATAAATCTCCTGCACGGTGCTTAATGATTTTTGCATCAGGATGGCATTCATTGTCCAGCACCTGCATTTCTGGTCCGGTTTGCCAGATGTATTTGTATTTTGGATCTTCTACAACATTAAAGATGATTCAGCTATTGCCGCAGGAATCAATTCTCCACTCCAGTTGCAGTTCGAAGTTTTCGTATTCCCGGTCGGTGATGATATCACCTCTTCCAGTTTTTGTTTTATCCAGATGCAGCGCTTCATCATCAATAACCCATGCGTCACCAATCGATGTGCTGTTAAAATTTCGCCAGCCTGCCGTACTTTTTCCATCGAAAAGTAATTTCCATCCTTCGGATTGTTGAGCTTCTGTCAGGGAATTATGCATAGTGGTAATGTTTTTGTCTTCTTGTTTTTTGGGTTGGCAGGCCGTTACCATAATCAGCAACAGGCATAGAGCATGGATTTGTTTCATAGGTATAGTTTATTGGTAAGGTTTTAATGATTCTTGATTATAGTATTCTGATTCGGATGTTACGGAACGCTACTTCATTGCCATGATCTTGCAGAACGATATGGCCTTTTGTAACCGTGCCATACCCTGGGAAATCTTTCCACTTGCCGGCATCCCTTCTTTTATTCCAATCTTCTGAATCGATTTCATACGCCACAATGTTTTCACCATTAAGCCAGTGCTCAACTTTTTTATTGTTGACGATAATTTTTCCGTCATTCCATTCACCTGCTGGATTAAGATTTTTGCCTTCAATACTGTGCATGGCATAATTGCAGGCAGTAAGATTGGATGGTTCTACCTCACCGGGGTATCCATCATCATCCAGTATCTGGTACTCCGGACCGCTTTCATGCGGGGCATTGTAGTCTTCACTGACGAGGTAAAGCACACCACTATTGCCCTGGAAGGAAATTTTCCACTCGAATTTCAGTTCAAAATTTTCATACTGATGTTCTGTGATCAGGTGTGAACGTTGATTGGTACCGTCTTCGCTAAATGGTTTGCAGTGCAATGTTCCCTGAGAAACCTCCCATGAAGTATTGGGCATATTTTTATAGGTGCTCCAACCATTCAATGTCTTGCCATCGAACAAGTCTATCCAGCCCTCTCTGTGTTGTTGCTCAGGCAGTGTAGTGCTGATATCCGAAG
>CAZCRJ010000749.1:0-1633 GCA_964501015.1 uncultured Roseivirgaceae bacterium
ACTGGGGTGCCTTTGTAATGATGGGCATGTAATGGAATTACTGGTTCTGGATAAAGTAAACTTCCTGAATTTTTCCACGCGCTATTTTATAAATGGCTACAGCATGAATCAAGGGTTGGTCTTTTCTGATTAACACACTTTCCTCATCAATAATAGTGTTGCCTATTACAATTCGGTTTTTCAGTGTACAGTGCAGATCCGGCAGTGCGGCAAACATGCCTTCATAATTTACTTTCATGGTGGCTTTACCCGTATATAAAAGCTGATCCGGAAACGTGAATATTTTTACAGAATCACTGTAGGCTTCCAGGAAAAGATTGATGTTCCGTTCGTTATACCCCTTCAGTTGCAGATCGGCTAGTTCAACGGGTGTTAAGGTCTGACTGTAAACAGTAAGGTGAAGAATGAAAAGGATGGGAAGAAGAAGTTTCATATGTGTAGTGTTGAGGTGAAAGAGATTTTTATTCTGTTAAATGGGGTTGTGGCAATCTACGTTAAGTAGGCTTGATCAAACTCTTAAACATCCCCGAAAACCCCTTACAGCATAATACGATTGTGCACCATTATGATAAATGAAAACATGGCCATAGCGGAAATCACCAAACAGGGCGCCTCCATGTTTTCGGATCGCATAAGGTGTTTGAATCCAGCTTGAAGTTTTCGTGTCGAACGGTCCAAGTTTCTGCAACTCCCGGTATTGATCTTCTGTTAAGAGTTCGATACCGATTGCCGTAGCCATATCCATGGCGTTAGTTTCCGGTTTAAATTCTTTCCGAGATTCCATCCCTTCACGGTCGTAACAAATGCTTCTACGCCCCTTAGGACTCTCTTCCGAACAATCATAGAAAATGTACTCGCCCGTTTTTGTATCATATCCCACAACATCCGGCTCACCACCAGTTCTTTCCATTTCATAAAGCGACCACAGTTTATTGGAATTAGATTCCAATTTTGTCTGTATAGCATTCCATTCAAGACCTTTATGACGCTTCATATTTTTCTCAAAACGAGCTTTAAGAATGCTGATAAGTTCGTTACGCTTGTCTGTTAACAAAACAACTTGTGGTGTTGATGATTTCTTTTTAGTTGCCATGGTTGTTGTTCTTTTTGTACCAGCTTTACCCTATTGTTTTATGGCGATGACGTTGAAAAATTCCTTATCAAATATCTTAAAATAGAGCCAGTGCGGATATACTTCATAATAAGGCCAAATCTTTTTCAGGATTCGTTGTTGTGATGCATAGGCCAGCATGACCTTTTTCTTTTCTTTTGAAGCAGGATAAATATCGATTTCCACAGTAGGCGAAGGTGAACCTTCAGCCTGGTATACCGTTTTAGCCGCTATAAAGGCTGGGTTGTCTTTTAAAGTATTTTCGTTTAAGGTTTTTGGGAAGACGGCCTGATATATTTTCTCCACAGGAAAATCAGCATTCATTTTCTGTTCTTCACTAACATCAAGGGCACTCTGACTAACACATACGTGCTCAGGATGGCCATACCCTCCGATAACGTTATCTAGTGTAAACAATACAGAAGGCCGGTATTTATCAATAGTCTCGGCTATCATTGTTTTTAGTGAAAGTTGGCGCCACCCCTAGGGCCAAATGGAGCATAATATCCCCCTCCCACAAAT
>CAZCRJ010000750.1:0-1623 GCA_964501015.1 uncultured Roseivirgaceae bacterium
GGCCGAATAAGCGTATGGCTTAGGGCTGTGCAATCCTGTTCAGAATTGGGACGAAGTCATCCTCCCAGTAAGGGTTAGGTTTCTGGAGGTTGAGTGTGAAGCGTTTCATTTGCTTAAGAAGATCTTCCCACTTCACAACATCCGGAATGCAGATACCTGCTTTTGAATCTGTAACCAGGCGAGTTGAGTCTTCAGTATGGTGAATGATGATCGGCAAATTAAGCGCGAGGTATTCGTAGAGTTTGGTGGGAATGGAGCCCGAAGTACTGGGATTATACGGATAAAATATTATTCCAAAATCAGCTTTACTGACTTCACTAAGTATTTCCTTATGAGGAACAGTATGTAGCTGCCCACAAAATTTTATAAACGTATAGTTATGCGACAAAGCTGTTAGTCTATCATAACTATCTTGTGATGAACATGACCCGATGATTGTTAGTGTTATGGACGAATCAAGAAGATGCAATTGCACGGCTATTTCGATTGCTTTAAAAACTCCTGTTGTTTCAGCTAATGTGCCGGTAAAAAGTAGTTTACTATACCCGGTATAGTTTTTTTTTGAATACACTTCCGCCTGTGCTCGCGGTACCTTGTTTTCTACGATCAGAAAAGGCCGGGCAAACGAAAGTTCTTGCGTGTAACATTTCTCAGCCAGCAGGTAAAGGGTAATGGCAGGGGAGCAGAGAACTTCTTTAATCCTAACCCACGCACCTAATAATTGCCGGATAAGAACAGGAAACGTTTTGGTGTAAACGATGTTGCGGTAATAGTTTTCCTGAACATCATAAATAATCTTGCATCCGGTGAGCACTTTGCTCATTAGGGCCACTATCAGCAATTCATGGGTAGTAATGATGAAAAATTCTGGCTTCAACTTCATAGCTTTTCTTAACACCACTATTGGGGCAACAATCCTGGCCCCGCTAAACCTTCCATAGGGTTTCTTAGACAGGGGATGATGGTGAAGTGTAGAGGTATCGTTTACCAATCTGGTGGTGGGGAAGCCGAGGATATGAACATCATAGCGCCCCGAAGCGGAAAAGGATTGTCCCAGCTTTTCGGTCATTCGCGTATCGTCAACAGGTTTAAGCACTGAAGCGATAACTATTCTCCTTAAATTACGAACTTGCGACAATTTTTAATTGATTAAAACGTACCGATAAAGATGGAATTAAAAGCGATTATTGAAAAGACCTGGGCTGACCGATCATTATTGGCTAATGCTGAACATCAGGCAGCAATCCGGTTAGTGGTAGAAAAGCTGGATAAAGGTGAATTACGTGTTGCGGAACCCCATGAAGGCGAATGGATGGTAAACGAATGGATTAAAAAGGCAGTGATACTTTATTTCCCGATTCAGCCAATGGAAACTATTGAAATAGGCCCTTTTGAATTTCATGATAAAATTGCCCTGAAGCGAAACTATAAAGAACTGGGCGTGCGCGTTGTACCCCATGCCATTGCACGCTATGGCGCATTTGTAAGCAAGGGGGTTATACTGATGCCTTCCTATGTCAACATTGGGGCGTATGTAGATGAAGGAACAAATATTGATACGAGGGCCACGGTAGGCAGTTGCTCACAGATTGGAAAGAATGACCACCGAAGTGCTCGAGTAGG
>CAZCRJ010000751.1:0-1622 GCA_964501015.1 uncultured Roseivirgaceae bacterium
CCCTACATCACCTACGATTCAAAATACATTGAAACCTTATGGTGGATACTCCGTCAGTTTTATGACAAAGGTCTCCTCTACAAAGGCTATACCATTCAGCCTTATTCTCCGGCTGCGGGAACTGGTCTCAGCTCGCATGAGCTTAATCTTCCAGGATGTTATAAGGATGTCCGGGACACCTCTATAGTGGCACAGTTTAAAGTAATTCAAAATGAAACGTCTGAGTTTCTTTTTGAATCCGCTGCTCACTCCGATAAGTCGGTGTACATTCTAGCCTGGACTACCACACCCTGGACTCTGCCTTCCAATACGGGGTTGGTTATTGGGGAGAAAATCACGTACGTCCAGGTTAACACGTTCAACCCTTACACATTCAAACCTGTAAGTGTGATACTGGCCAAAGAACTCGTAGGAAAATATTTTTCTGAAAAGAATAAAGATCTTTCCCTGGAGGTGTATAAACCTGGCGATAAAGCTATACCCTACCAGGTTGTTCAGGAATTTCCGGGCAAACAATTAGTGGGTATTCGCTACGAACAACTCATGCCTTACATACAGCCGCTGTATGATGCAGATAAAGCCTTTCAGGTAGTAGCAGGTGATTTTGTGACAACAGAAGATGGAACCGGAGTGGTACACACTTCCCCAACCTTTGGCGCGGATGACTTTCGTGTAGCAAAACAGCACGGCATTCCTCCGCTCACCATTAAAGATGAAGCCGGTAATGAATTACCAACGGTTGACCGCAAAGGTAAATTCGTTGCACGTATAGGCGCTAAACTCAATGAAGGTGTTAATCGCTTTCAGATTAAAACGCATAAACCTTTAACAGAGGACGACTTTTACGTTAAGAATTATACGAATGAAGATGAAGCGCATCCTGATTATAAATCCACGGATGTCATCATCTCCATTATTTTAAAAGAAGAAAACAAGGCCTTTAAGGTGGAGAAGTATGAACATACGTATCCGCATTGCTGGCGAACAGACAAACCCATTCTTTATTATCCGCTTGACTCATGGTTTATTAAAACCACTGCGCTGAAGGAGCGCATGGTGGCGTTGAATAAAACCATTAATTGGAAACCGGAATCCACTGGCTCAGGACGCTTTGGAAACTGGCTTGAAAATTTAGTGGATTGGAATTTATCCCGTTCTCGGTATTGGGGAACTCCCCTTCCCATCTGGCGAACAAAAGACGGAAAGGAAGAAAAATGTATCGGATCAATTGAAGAATTGAAGGCAGAAATCGCTAAATCCGTAAAGGCCAATATTGACAACCCCAGGTTTCAAGGTGAGGATGTCACGTTCGATTTGCACCGTCCATATGTAGATGAGATTGTTCTGGTGAGTGATTCCGGCCAGCCGATGCATCGCGAACCGGATTTGATTGATGTCTGGTTTGACTCTGGTGCCATGCCCTATGCTCAACATCATTATCCGTTCGAAAACAAGGAACTTTTTCAAACAAGTTATCCGGCCGATTTCATTGCCGAAGGTGTTGATCAAACCCGCGGGTGGTTCTTCACCCTTCATGCCATTGCGGTAATGTTATTCGACAATGTTGCCTTTAAAAATGTTATCTCCTACGGGTTGGTATTGGATAAGGCCGGCAATAAGAT
>CAZCRJ010000752.1:0-1620 GCA_964501015.1 uncultured Roseivirgaceae bacterium
TTTAAAACGCTTATCAGACAATTCGGTACTACTACGAATGGTGACTCAACCTTATATTTTGGCAACCAGGTACAAAATGGAAAAATTGTTACGGCACAGTCAGAAGAAGGAATTATCAGGTTACCGTATTATTACAATTCAGTTGCGCTAATCAATGCAGCAACCTCCTTTGAAAGTGACGAACCAGTGCTACATCAGTATATGCTTGAGAATTTTGATGTGTCTTGGTCGGACTGGACACCCAGTACGCGTAAAGAATACACTAACCTTGGTGAGGGCAGCTATACGTTTCATGTTCGCTCAAAAAATGCCTTTGGGGAAGTCAGTAAAGAAGCAGTGTTTGCGTTCATTATCTCACCGCCTTGGTATCGTACACCCTGGGCATATTCGGGATATTTTATTGCGATTGTTTCTGTATTGTTTTTGAATTTTATCATTATTGATCGCAAGCATAAGCACGAAAAGCGAGTGCTGACGCTAAAGCAAAAAAAGGAGCTGATCCAAAAAGAAAATGAACTTGAATTACTGGCCCAACGAAACCAACAGGAGATTACCCGTTTGACCAATGAAAAACTGGAATCAGAGTTACGGCATAAAAATAAAGAGCTGGCAACTTCTACGGTACATATTCTAAATAAGAATGAATTTATAGCACACCTTAAAGATCATATTAAATCAGTTGCAAAAAAAAGTGGTAAAAATGAAATTGCAGATGAGTTGACGAAGCTGACATCGGAAATTGAATCAAACCTTTCTTCTGATTCGGATTGGGAACACTTCCAGGTTCATTTCGATAATGTACACGGAGATTTCTCCAGAAAATTCAGGGCAACATACCCGGATTTAAGTCCGCAGGATATGAAACTTTGCGCCTATCTGCGCATGAACTTATCGACCAAAGAAATTGCCAACCTATTGAACATTTCCATACGTGGTGTTGAAATCAGCCGGTATCGGTTGCGTAAAAAACTGAAGCTCGACCGGAGTATTAATCTTCAGGAGTTTATTCTGAATTTCTGACAGTATTTACTTAATGTGGTGCAGAATTGAGCTTCTTGAAAAATAGCCCATGTGTAGTTGACAATACCATAGCCAATGCAAAGAGCACCCCGCTCACAGTTGCTATGGCTCCGGCAATTGAACCATCCAGCCATACGGCTAAGTAATAGCCTCCGATAGAGGATAAAATCCCAGCCATACAAGCAAGTACCAGCATATGCTTAAAATTGTCAGTAAGCAGGTATGCAGTAGCTGCCGGGGCGATTAATAAGGCAACCACTAAAATTGCACCTACCGATTCGAAGGAGGCTACCGTTGTGATAGACACTGCACCCATAATGGCGTAATGCCACACGGTGGTGGATATACCGATAGCAGCGGCAAATGCCGGATCAAATGTGGTGAGAAATAATTCTTTGTATCCGGTGATGATGAACAGGATAATCAGCAGTAAAATAAATCCGGAGACATACATGGCTTTCGGACCCAGAATTTGACCGCCTTGCGTGATGATCAGGTCAAGCGGAACGTAGGCAATCTCTCCATACAATACACAATCCTGATCCAGGTCTACCTTACCGGCAAAGAGTGAAATCAGAATTACACCAATGGCGAATAACC
>CAZCRJ010000753.1:0-1620 GCA_964501015.1 uncultured Roseivirgaceae bacterium
TCAACAAAGTATGGTTGAATATGCCGGACTGGCTCAACCCGTTTCTCCGCAGCAGTATGGCAATCTTACGCTTCGTGGTGGACTAAAAACTTTTGATGTTGAACCAACACACGTAAATACAATTACGAATCATACATCTATAACCCTGCCTGATGAATTAACATTAACAGTTATTGGTGACTGGATTAATCATGGATTGGTAGCAGCTAATTTAAGTACAGTTTTATTTGGTGGATCTGGAATTCAAAACATTAGTGGTGCTTCGGTTACTACGTTTAATAATATGTCTATCACCAATACGGCTAACCCGGTACGCGTACAAAGCAATCAAAATTTAAAGGGCGTGTTAACATTAGCTAACAACACAACTTTTGATGCCGATGGAAGTGCTAACACGGCCATCTTTACCTTGCTTTCAACTACCGATGCACCAACAAGCGATGCAGCTATTGCCGCGTTGCCAGCCAGTGCACAAATTTTAGGTAACGTAACGGTTCAGCGTTTTATGAGTATTGAAGGTTCGAACAACACCAGAATTTATCGCTACATATCATCGCCCGTTAAAAACGCTACCGTAGCAGATTTGCAAAACGAAATTCCTGTAACCGGAACATTTATCGGTAGAAGTATTTGTTCAGGTTGTAGCACTTCGCCATCGCTATTTTATTACGATGAATCGGTTGTTACAGATATTAACAAAAGTGGAACTGCCGACTTAAATGATGGCTACATTGTATATCCTAAAACAACAAACACCGAAAAGTTTGAGATGGGGCGCGGGTATTCACTTTTTGTTCGTGGTAACATTATTCCAACAGCGCTGTGGGATTTGCGCGGAGAAGTTATAAACGCAAATGAAACGCCTATGATTTTCCCTGTAAGCTATACTTCTTCAGGAAATACTGACAATGACGGATGGAATCTGGTGGGTAATCCTTTCCCTTCAACTATTGATTGGAATGCTGCAGGCTGGACAAGAGAAGGTTTTGATGGTACCATCTATATTCGCGATAACGGTAGTGCGGCCGCACAATATGCAGTATGGAATGGAATGATTGGTATTAATGGTGGAAGTAAAGACATTGCTATCGGTCAGGCTTTCTGGGCAAAGGCCAACGGAACAGTAACCCCTGTCTTAATCGCCAACGAAAATGTAAAAAATGCAGGTGTTCAAACAACGTTTTTCAGAGTAAAGGCTATTGAAAATTTATTGCGGATAACGATGCTGCAAGGAAGTGTTAAAGATGAAACTGTTATTCACTTTCGTGATGATGCCACAACCGGATTTGACAGCCATGCCGATGCCTGGAAGTTAGCAGGTAGTTTATTTAACTTATCTACTTTACTGCCCGATGGAAAGAAGCTTGCCATTAATTCGCTGCCGACATTCAACTGTTCGGCTACGGTTAAACTATCGGTTGATAATGCTGCTGCCGGAGATTATCAGTTTAATTTTTCTGAACTGGCAACATTTAATGTGGGCATAACCATAACGTTAGTAGATAAGTTTGCGAGCAAAAATCATGATGTAAGAACAGGAAACTATTCCTTTAGTGTAACCTCCAGTGCTTCAAGCCAGGGATCTAATCGCTTTGAATTAGTTTTTTCCGCTCAAGCGGC
>CAZCRJ010000754.1:0-1619 GCA_964501015.1 uncultured Roseivirgaceae bacterium
AGGAGGACAGCCGTTTACCAATGTTCGACTTTTCGTTGATGGCGGTATTGATACATACGGTGTTTATGTAGACGGATCAAGCAATGCATTAGCCGCGTATTTCCTTGGCAATGTCGATGTTGCTGGAACTTTTACCGCAGGAACAAAACTCTTCAAAATTGATCATCCATTAGACCCTGAGAACAAATACCTTAATCACGTTTCTATCGAAAGTCCGGATATGATGAACGTGTATAATGGCAACATTATAACCAATGGTAACGGATTTGCTACCGTTGAACTACCGGATTATTTCGGAGCCTTGAATAAAGACTTCCGGTACCAGCTCACCGTAATCGGTGATTTTGCACAGGCTATTGTGTTTGAAAAAATTACAAACAATAGGTTTGTCATTAAAACCGACAAACCCAATATTGAAGTGAGCTGGCAAGTAACAGGTATTCGAAAAGACCCTTTTGCAGAGAAAAACAGGATTATCCCTGAAGTGGCAAAAACCGGTGACGAACGTGGTAAATATTTACACCCGGAAGCCTATGGTCTTTCCCGTGAGCGAGGAATCAAGCCAACACCGGATAAAAGTATGAATCCCGGAAACGGAAGAACAAATACCTATGAGCGGCCCAATCCGCAGGATACTAAAGGTCAGCGAAACCGGTCAGGGAATTAATCCTTAAATGATTCTGATATGAGAGCATATTTAGTAGTGATTTTAATTACCACAACGGTTTTAACGCATGCCCAACTCACCATCGGCTCTTCCAGCACCGTGACCATGAAAGGTGTAGTGAGTGCGCGGGGTTCGGTTAACAATGCCAGCGGCCAGACGGATTTGTCGGAGGCCACGCTGGTGCTGTCGGGTACTAACCAAACGTTGAGTTCGTCTTCTCCCCTTGTTCTTCGCGGACTAATCGTGGATGGCGGTGGTTCAAAAACTACGCAGGGCGATTGGACCATCTCCAACGATCTGGTTTTCTCTTCCGGCATCGTCTCTGTTGGGTCGGGGAAAATCGTATACACCGGCAGTGAGGTGCTCAGTGGCAGTCCTGGTTCCTTTGTCAACGGGCAGTTCTTTCAGCGCGGTACCGGTACTCGCTTCTTCCCCATTGGTGTGGGCAATGCTTATGCGCCTATGGCTTTCGGTTCTGTACAAGAAGGTAATGTTGATCTTGGCGTGCGGGTCTTTGCTTCCAATGCTTCCCTGAGTTTACCGCTCGATGTTTCTGCTATCGCTACCAACCGCTACTGGGAGGTGACTGCTTCTAGTGGAAGCTTTACTGGTTCGGGTGTTTCGCTCTACGTGCCCGGCTCCTCCATTGATGCTGCCTCGAAACTGGTTGTCGTGCAGGCAGATGCTGTCGGGGGCGATGCGGTGAACCTCGGGGGTGGCATCACCGGTGATTTCGTGGTAAGTTTTGATCCCGCTGTGCGGCCCATCCTCACCCTGGGTATTGTGGAAACGGTGGAGCTTCAGATCAAAGACCTCATCACTCCCTTTAACATTGATGACATCAACGATTACCTTAAAATCGTTAACATCGAATTTACTTCTGAGAACACTGTCACCCTCCTCGACCGATGGGGCGTGGTGGTGAAAACCTGGAAGAACTTCCGCAACTACG
>CAZCRJ010000755.1:0-759 GCA_964501015.1 uncultured Roseivirgaceae bacterium
TCTTGAAGACGCACAGGAACACATGAACAAATCGGTGAATCATGTGTCGCATGAACTAACAAAAATTAGGGCAGGCAAAGCAAACCCATCCATGCTTGATGGTATCCAGGTTTCCTATTATGGCAACACCACTCCATTAAACCAGGTGGCATCCCTCACTACACCGGATGCCCGCACGATTTTCATAAAGCCCTGGGAAAAGAATATGATCCACGAAATTGAAAAAGCTATTCGTGATGCGAACCTTGGCCTTAATCCTCAAAACGATGGACAACAGGTTATTGTTAATATCCCGATGTTAACCGAAGAGCGCAGAAAACAATTGGTAAAACAGGTGGGGCACGAATGCGAGCAGGGTCGCATCAGTATCCGCAACATCCGTAAAGACACCAACGAGCACTTAAAAAAACTGAAAGGCGTTTCTGAAGATGATATTAAAAATGCCGAAGAAACTGTTCAAAAATACACGGATGAAAATATCGCGAAAATTGATGCACTGATTAAGAAAAAAGAGGTGGAAATACTGACGGTATAGATTTCAACAAATTATCACGATAAAGCCGGAACCTTCCGGCTTTTCTTTTTTTTCCGTTCTGTAATTAACCGGATCTTCCTACATTCGGGTACTAATCAGACCTCAGTATGGAAAATCAATCCTTCGGACAACGCATGAAGCAGTCCACCATTAAGCTAACAAAACGTATCCTTTTTGTTGCACTAATTCTTGGCATAGCCTTGCTCTCCTTCCTGTACTGGGGT
>CAZCRJ010000755.1:769-1619 GCA_964501015.1 uncultured Roseivirgaceae bacterium
TGTATGAACGTGGAGTCTGGGCCGGTAAAGTGCTGAGCGTTTCTGAAAAAGGAGTACTCTTTAAAACGTATGAAGGACGAATTTCCATGGAGTCATTTGGAGCACTTAAAAACACAAGCCCACTGGCAGAAACACGGGATTTTTCCGTTGATAAAAGCGGACTACAGGTGCTTAGAGACCTTGAGGCCGTTGCCCTGAAAGGAGATCGGGTAAACCTTCACTATATAAAGCGCTATATGGCTTTCCCGTGGCGTGGCGACACAAAATACTTCGTAACCAAAGTGGACCAGGAATAAACATGAAAGGATTGGCAACCAGCATGCCGATTGTATTGCTTGTATTGCTGTCGTTTCTGGTTCAGGCACAATCGAAATCAGGCTTTTCAAAAAATGATTTCTGGGTTGATCTTCAACTAACTGACAGAACGCGAATCCAGGGCCTGTGGTATTCCGGTACAGACACGGGAATTACTATCCGGCAAGGGAATGATACCACTCACCTTCTTCCTGAACAGATCTATAGCTTCGAAATTCGGAATGTAAATAAGACAAAGCGAAATTCCATTATCGGAGCTGCCATCGGGTTTAGCATAGGGGCTATTCTTGGTGCAACGGATTCTGACAATGATGCACGGGATGGTTACGCTGAGGCCGGATACATTTTAGGCACAGGTTTACTGGGTGCTTTTGGAGGAGGATTTGTTGGATTCGTTATCGGGATGAATGGAAAAACATATTATGTGCTGGGCAAACCTGAACAATACCGCACCATTCAGCCCTCGTTGGTAAAATACAATCGGAAGGACCAAGAATAGAACATGACTATTAACCCGAAACCCGGAAAGCATATA
>CAZCRJ010000756.1:0-1613 GCA_964501015.1 uncultured Roseivirgaceae bacterium
CAACGTTGGTACATATGACGTGCAGGGTTTTTGAAACTCGTCACTGTCCCACGTTGATATACTAAATTAGTTGATTAAACGTAAATGGCAACACTAAACCCCTGCATGGCATATGTATTTTGTTGTGGGCTGGCCGCAGTCTCACTTTACTTATTACTTTATTCTTTGTCAACCATCAATACTGTGCTTAATAAGACATTGGCTCCATTGGTCATGTCTTCTGCTTTAGTAAACTCATCATGCGAGTGACTTATTCCCCCTATACTAGGTACAAAAATCATTGCAATCGGTGTAATCAAATTCATTTGCGCTGAGTCATGATATGGGCCACTTTGCATAAGTTTTGAAGATAAGTTTAGTTGTTGGACGGATTCTTTGATTTTCAACCTCAACCTTTCGTTAGTCAATGCAGGTGGAAGGCTAAACTCTTTTTCAAAACTAATTTTTGTGTTGTCTGCTTTTGCGATAGCATCAGCTTTCTTTTGAATTTCAGCAAAAAGAGAATTTACTTTTTCAACAGACAAATCTCGTATTTCTAAGCTCAGTTCTACTTTTCCTGGTATTACGTTGCTTGCCCCAGGATAAGCCTTAATTTTGCCTATCGTTCCAACCTGTCTTCCTTGTACACTATTGATGGTTTCATTAACTGCAATAGCAAGTTTTGAAGCTGATAAAAGAGCATCCTTTCTTAAGTTCATAGGTGTAGCTCCAGCATGATTAGCAAAACCTTCCACTGTTACATTCCAATCTTGCATACTCACAATTCCCTCAACAATTCCTATTTGAATATTCTCATTTTCTAAAATACCTCCTTGTTCTATATGCAATTCTAACCATGAATGAATGTCACCCTTTTTTCTAATGCAAGATTCAATATTGTCAGGATTACCCCCAATTGCCTTTATCCCCTCGGCCATTATCAACCCGCTTTGACTTTTTCGTTGCAAATCATCTCTTGTAAATCTACCCACCATTGCACTGCTACCAATTGTGCCACCTTCTTCATTAGCAAAAACGATGACTTCTAACGGATGCTCAGTTATTATTTTGTTTTCGTTCAATATTTCAATTATTTCCAAAGCGGCAATTGAACCCAGTGTGCCGTCATAATTGCCCCCGTCTGGCACCATGTCTATGTGTGAGCCAAAAGCAATAGGTTTAAATGATGAATTTTTTCCTTTTCGTTTCCCAATAATATTTCCGGCTGCATCAATGCTTGTGTCAAGTCCTGCTTTTCGCATTAAATCAATAAACCAAGCACGTCCTTCAATGTCGCCTTGGGTAAAGGCAACTCTGTAACCATGCCCCTTTTCGTCTCTACCAAATTTTGCTAACTCTGCAATGCGACTTGCAATACGTTGTCCGTTTACCTTAAGTGTCTTACTGGTCGTTGTACTTTTCCCATTCCATTGAATAACCCCAAGAAGCCCCACACTTATGGCTGTCAAAGTCGATTTTTTAATAAAGGTTCTTCTTTGCATGTCAGTTTGGTTTTATATTCTTTATTAGTTTTTAGTAAAGGTCAAGGTGTCGTTGTCAGGTTGGTCCCAGCGGCTTGCCCACAACACCCGTGTTTGTGTATTGAATATATTTCATATATGGCGATAGTTCAA
>CAZCRJ010000757.1:0-1611 GCA_964501015.1 uncultured Roseivirgaceae bacterium
GGTAAAGGTCAAACTGGTTGCGCTGGTCCAAGCCCAGCGAAGGCCAGGTTGGCCACAGGCAGATTACATCATCGCCCCCATACAGCTCTTTTCCACGTTTCTGGAAAGAATTCCAGTTAAACTGGCCTGTGGTGTAATCGTAATAATCCTTATCCCAGGCCATCATCAAATGCATGACATAAGCTTTCTTAATCCACTGAAGATCAGCTCTTTTATACAATTGATCATCAAACTCAGTTAGGTCGTATAGGTAGCGATTTTGAAACACTTCACGTAGTCCTTCTTGCCAGGCACCCTGGTAAACATCCAAGTAAACAAAATAGTCCACCGAGCCCCCCGGTAATAAGATGGTCTCGAACCGCTTACGGATGGCCTTCTCAAACGAGTTGGGATTTCGCCTGGCCAATCCAAATACCCGATTGGAATCATCCAGTCTGAATGCGGAGTAACCAAGATTCCATACATTATCGGGAACGATAACGTTTATCGGAATCCTGTCCGGCAGGAACAGGTGTGTTCTTGAAAGTCCGTGCTTGCCAAGTCCCGAAATAACAACATCCTTACCCGATTTGCCGAAGGGAACAACATTGCTAAGTGAGAGTGTATCGGTAGAGTGATTGGTAAAGGTGATTGTAAAGAATGCGCCTTGCGAACTGAAGGTGGGCACAACATTGCTTATAGTTAGCGGACTCTTCTGTGTTGAAGAAAACTGGCTATCATTTACTTCAAATGTTATAATGGGTTGATCTATTTCCCAGTGATGAGAAGCTGTATACAAGGCTTTTACCCATCCTGATTCCAGGTCAATGCCGGTAATGGATTGAGCCAGTACATGCCCCATGCAAAGCGCTATCGACAAAATCAACAGAAGCTTCATCGTACCGAGAACTTAAAAATACTGGTTTGTCTATAGGTTTGTTCCGGTTGTAAAATCACGCCAGGAAATGTTGGTTGATTAGGAGAATCGGGGAAAAATTGCGGCTCCAGACAAAGCCCGGCATGTTTAATATATTTCACTCCATCCCTGCCGGTTAGTGATCCATCCAGAAAATTACCCGAATAAAATTGCAGTCCGGGTTCGGTGGTCAGGAGTTCCAATTGGCGGCCCGATACAGGATCGTACAAAATTGCAGCTTGTTTTGGTCCGGTACTTTTACCTCCTGTTAAAATGAAGTTGTGATCGTATCCACCTGGTACCTGATTAAGTTCTAATCCGATAAGCTTAGCGGAAGTAAAATCAAATGGTGTGTTGCGAACCGGAAGCAACCGACCGGTTGGGATCAGGGTTTCATCTGACTCCGTGATGGTATCGGCAAGGATAGTCAGCTCGTGATTAAGTATGGTGGATGATTTTCCACCTGATAAATTGAAATAAGCATGATTGGTGAGATTAACAGGAGTTGGTTTGTCGGTAGTGGCGAAATATTCCAGTGTAATCGTGTTATCGGAGCCAAGCGTCATTATGATTTCAGTATTCAGGTTGCCCGGAAATCCTTCTTCACCATCGTTGCTGAAGTAACTCATTTTTAAAACGCTGTCGCTTAGTACCTCCACACTCCATATTACCCGATCGAAACCTTTAACCCCGCCATGCAGGGAGTGCCCGTTGTT
>CAZCRJ010000758.1:0-1609 GCA_964501015.1 uncultured Roseivirgaceae bacterium
TCGGATGGAGTCTTTATTGAATGCTCTATCTTTTATAATAACATCCAGTTTCAAATTCTTAATGCTGAATAATGGGGTAAAGCCTGTTGAGGTCATGGCATAGCGGATCGTCCCTTCCAAGGGTCCGCTTTTATTTACATCAGCTAATACCGGAAATCTTCCATTAAACGTGGTGCAGAATTGGTCTTCCCAACTGAATTCATAATAGTCATTTGGATTAGGGCAATTAGGTTGAGACTGCGGGCAGCCTTGCTGATAGAACCGCACAATAATGTTGTAATGATTCAGGTTACGGGTAAAATGAACCGTGTCCTTTAGCATATAAAATAGATTGCCACTGCTTTGTTCTCGTAATGTATCCACTATTGCATAGGACGCGTCTATTGCATTTCTGGCCGATGGAGCGACTAATAGATACTGTGTTGTGTAATCGCGGCATTCAACGTTAGCGGAGTTAAAGGCAGGTAGAAACCCAAACCCAGGTTTTGCACGGGTTCGGTTGGTAACCAATTTTCCAGTAGGCGGTGTAACTAGCATGTTTACCACTGCCGGGTAGGGGGGTAGATTAAGTTCCTGTAACACCGTTCCTACAGGCGTTATTGTAGTATTTGCAGCATTCTCAAAGTAGATATTTCGTTCGTGAAAGGGATCCTCCCGATAATTATCATTTAATCCCATATCACCATTTCCATCCTTAAAATCGATGTATAGGATTAGAGAGTCAGGGTCTGAAAAATCAGGTGTAACTTTATATTCCAATCTATTGAAAGAAATTTTTGGGGTAATGGCAAATTCAGGAGGACTAAAGCAGGCACTGATAAATGCTGCTAAAAAACCAAATAAAACCAAACCCTTAATCGCCTTCATAGTGTATTTTTGACTCCGGACAAGATACGTAACGCTTGAATAACAATAAAAGTTTTGAGTCCATTTTATACTCGGTTAACGATGCCACGTTTAATGATATTGCCTTAAAGCTCTTTCATTTTCAGGCTGAGCATAACGCTGTATATAGCTCGTATCTTGAAAATTTGCGGGTTGATCCTCATCGCATTGCCACCGTGGAAGAAATTCCCTTTTTACCGATTTCCTTCTTCAAATCGCAAATACTGCAAACTGGCGATTGGAAACCTGAATTCCGATTTCAAAGCAGCGGTACCACCGGTATGACTCCCAGTATTCATTATGTTAAGGATGTAAGCTTCTACCTGAACCATGCGAAGCTATGTTTTGAGTATTTTTTTGGGCCACTGGAGAACTACCACTTTTTTGCGCTGTTGCCTTCCTACCTGGAACGTGGTGATTCCTCCCTTGTTGTGATGATCAATTATTTTATAGCGCAGAGCAAATCCGACTTATCAGGATTTTATTTATCGGATCTGGACAAGTTGATGACGGACATTTCCGAGGCTCGGAAAAACTCAACTCGAAAAATTATTGTGTGGGGAGTAAGTTTTGCTTTACTGGATTTTGCCGAGAAAATAACGCCCGACTTACACGATTGCCAGGTGTTTGAAACCGGAGGCATGAAGGGCCAGCGAAAAGAAATTAGCCGGAATGAGCTGCATGGAATTCTTACCCAATCCTTTCAGGTACCTTGCATATATTC
>CAZCRJ010000759.1:0-1607 GCA_964501015.1 uncultured Roseivirgaceae bacterium
TACTTTTCACCAGGTGACCGCGGGACACCATGGTTACCAGTTCATCTTTATCAACAAAATGCTGATACAACGTTTTCTTGGAAACTGCGAGATGTCGGGCAATGTCATCCATGGAAATGCTTCGCACACCATAGCGCATATACAGCTCTTCGGCTCCTTTTAAAATTTTTGTTTTTATGTCTTGTTCTTCCATACGGGGCGCAAACCTATGGAAACTTTTAACATTATCAAAGTTTCCCACGTTTCCTTAAACGCTCAATAGGGCTCAGGGTTTATGTTTTTTCAATAATTTTTTTGAAATTTCTTGATCCTCTTTCCGCAACCGTTTGAAATATGATTATATATATGGTCCTCCTCCAGCGTACGAGAAAAAGAATTGATCTATACTTGATTAGAGTTTAAGTCTTTTCTGTGACGGCAAACGAACACTACTTTTCATTTAAACAGGCTACGCTTTGTTTTACAAAATCCGGTGCGGGAAAGGAAATTTTCATCGCATTTCCTGGGTTTGGACAATCCCGCGAAATTTACAGCCCACTAAGCAATGACCTTGGCAAAGAAATTACACTCTACTCATTTGACCTCTTCTTTCACGGTAAGAGCGAATGGGGGTACGCGGAGAATCCTATTACTAAGGAATTCTGGAAGGCACTTATGGAAAATTTTCTGGATGACCAGGGTATAGCACAATTTTCCATTATCGGATTCAGCCTGGGCGCACGGTTTGCCTTAGCAACTTATGAAGCTCTTCCGCAACGAATTAATCAACTCGTCCTGATCGCCCCGGATGGGCTTTATTCCAATGGTTGGTATACGATAGCAACAGCAACCTATTTAAGCAGAAAACTATTTAAAAGCCTGATAGAAAGTTCCGGTTTATTCTTTTTCCTGACTGGTCTACTAGGCAGATTAAAAATAGTAAACCCCCGATTACTCCGTTTCGCTGAACACCAGATGAAAAGTAAGGAAATGCGAAAAAGGGTTTACTATTCCTGGGTTGTATTCCGAAGACTAGTGATCAATCAAAAAGCATTTCAAAAAGTGGCAGTGCACTATCAACACGCTATTACAATTGTGTTGGGTCGTCATGATACACTAATTACGAAAGCTTCAATAGAAAAAATACTTGGCCAATCTTCCAGTATAAAGGTTTTGATACTGGAAACCGGGCATAATGCATTGATTTCATCCTTTATAGCGGGTGGGCATTTACTACCCAATTTGACTCGGGATTAATTATTCTGAATCATGGAAAAGGTTTGAATGTGTCGTATTTTTGCGCTTTGAAAAACGCAGCCACTTCTACATGATTTTATTCTTCCTATCCCCCTCCAACACAGTCTTTGTTGTTGGCACAACCCAGGCTTTAACACCCACTGATCTTCAGAAACTTGAATGGTTATTTAATGGTGCCTCACTGAGGCCTGAAAAAATGCTGAAAGGTATTTTTATTGGTCCGCGTAAAGAAATGATAACCCCGTGGAGTACCAATGCTGTGGAAATAACCCAAACCATGGGGATTGCGGGTATAGTGCGCATTGAAGAGTTTAGTTCTGTTACAACACCTGATGTGCCCTATGACCGGATGCTTCAGGTACTATCTACCG
>CAZCRJ010000760.1:0-1606 GCA_964501015.1 uncultured Roseivirgaceae bacterium
TCCGTATAAAGTGACTCCATTCCCCCAACAGGACCTGCTGATTCTTCTGTTGATAAATACACACCATTTTCATCCCTGGTAATAGGTGAAACGCCAAACCAAACAGGCACAACATATTTCTGGCGAACAGGTACTCCTTTTTGTTTTCCTGGATCCCAGCGGATATTTGCGGCAAGCATCGCTCTTAAAGCCTCCTCATCGCATCCATAACCAATACCTTTAACCACTTTGTGATTGGATGTTGAGCCATCGGGTTCAATGATAAACTCTATGAAAACTTTACCGTAAATGCCTTTTGCTTTAGCTTCCGCGGGAAAAACTGTTTGATTGATAATGGCCTCATTAAGTGCAGAGATTCCTCCAATTGGTGATGCATTTTCTTCAACCACCAGAAATACTTCATCTTCTGATTTAGTCATATCGCCTAGCTGAGATACTGTATCATCAGACCGTACAATCAATTCTACCCGTTCGGAAACTACATTACCGAAATTGTCCATGTTTTTTATATGACCTGTATGCATAATACTGTTTTGATTCAAACGCTTGATTTTTTCTGCGTTTATAGACTCAGCTTCAACATACATAAGCTTAATGCCTGGATTTTCTCTACTTATTTTCTCTGCAATAGGCTTCAAATGGTCAGGAAAATCACCTGCAATGGTAGTGGTTTGTGAAAGTTCTTCCATTTGCGCGGAAATCTGATCCTGGCAGGCAATGCCTAAAAAGAGGATACTTACAAACAGGAAAACAATTAGGGTTTTCCATTGTTTTACTTTTTGTTTTAGAGTTCTGATCATAGTAATTCTTTTTAAGGTTAGGGAATTATTAAAATGATTGGCCAAACTATATCCAGATGATTCAATCGCTGACCGTGCCAGCAGGTTACAGTATTGATCCTGGTGTTCAATACCTGAAGCCACTTCATCTGCTTCAAATTCATGTACAATGCTCATTTCTTTTTTGTAGTATACGAGCATGGGGTTAAACCAAAACAGGATTCTTATTAGTTCCATTAAAACCATGTCAGCCGAATGCCATTTGCTAATGTGTACCTGTTCGTGAAGAAGAATACGTTGCATGTCGGCTTCGCTAAGATTAAAGGCCTTACTGATGAATATCAGTTTAAAGAATGAGAAGGCGATGAACGAGGATTGATCCACTTCAATTACCGGGTTATCATCTGTGGCCCTCAATGCTTCCCTTACTAGACTCATAACGCTGTATGCAAACCGAATTATCAGCAGAATTGCAACCGATGCATACAGCATAGCCGCAATTTCCCAAAAGGTTAACGATGGCTCAGGGGCTGATTGTTGTAATTGCGTACTATGTGGCAACCAGTAGGCGGGTAGTGTTTCACTTAAGGCAGGTACCACTTCTATCGGACTGCTAAGGGTTAGCCACGGAAATACAAGTGAAAGAATCAATCCGCCCAGCAGGTAAAATCTTCGGTAGCTGAACTGCGTTTCTTTACTAAGCAGCACTTTGTATAACAGCAGAAACAGCAACAATCCTATGTTGGCTTCTACAAAATAATTGAGCCAGGTATTCATAGCTATTATTTTTTGGTGTTGATTTCTTTTAATAGTTCTTCGATCTCTTT
>CAZCRJ010000761.1:0-1602 GCA_964501015.1 uncultured Roseivirgaceae bacterium
GAAACCTTAAATGGAAATTTTTAACGGAGGGATGGGTAACCTCCAGCCCTATCGTGAACAACAACATTGTTTATTTTGGCAGCCTCGATAAAAAGATCTATGCCGTTGATGCCACAACCGGAAATGAAAAATGGAGTCTGCTGACGGAGGGTTTAATTTCATCAAGCCCCACCATTCATAATGATACGTTGTATATCGGAAATTATGATGGGAATCTCTATTCAGTAAGTAAAACTAACGGTGCATTAAACTGGAAGGCGTCTACTTCCAGTTTAATCAATTATTGCAGCCCGACAGTTGTTGGTGGGATTGTTTATATCGGTAATTATGATAAAACCTTTCATGCTTTCGATAAGCATACAGGTGAAGATCAATGGATAATTACTGATGCAGAAGGATTTGAATCTAGCCCTGTAGTGGCTGGTCAACATGTTTTTGTGGGCAGTACCAATTCGAATGTATATGCCTATTATGCGCTGACCGGGGAAGAGAAATGGAAAGCAGCGACAGGTGGACCGATATTTTCAAGTCCGGCCATAAAAGATAATATTGTATTTGTTGGCAGCAACGACAACTTTATGTATGCCTTCTCCGCCACCGATGGATCGCTGATTTGGAAGACACGGGTAACGGGTGAGGTGGTTTCAAGCCCAACGCTTTATGGAGACGCCTTGTATTTCGGGACCCAAAAAGGGTTTCTCTATTCCCTTGAACAGAGTACCGGGAAAGAACTTTCGAAATTAAATGTTGCAAAGTCGGGAGGATTGGCCAGTAGTTTCTGCCTGTTGGATGCGCAGGGAAACAGCTACCATTCATCAATTTCGGGGTATCAATAATTAACCTGGTTGTGATCTCTATTAAAAAGAATTCTAAATATTTATAGCGTTCGATATCCTCAAGCGAATGGCAACCGTTACACTTTCTATTAAAAAAGCAACACTGCAGGATGCACAATCGGTATTAAAAATTGGCCGTGCAACCTTTATCGAAACTTTCGGCCCTGTAAACAAGAAAGCGGATATGGAGCAATACCTATCAGAAAGTTTTACACTGGAGAAAATCAAACACGAACTGGCAGATCAACATTCAAAATTCTTTCTTGCGTGGCTTGATCAGGAAATAATCGGGTACATCAAACTTCGCTCGGGTGATAATCCCGATCAACCTAAAAATACCCGGGCCATTGAACTGGAGAGGATTTACGTTCTACACAAATACCTGGGTAATAAATTTGGTGCAGAATTAATGACCTTTAGTATCACCTTTGCTCAACGAGCCGGATACGATACGATTTGGTTAGGTGTGTGGGAACATAATGAGCGTGCACGTAAATTTTATGAACAGTGGGGTTTTGTTTATTACGGCTCACATCAGTTTGTTCTGGGAAAGGATATCCAAACGGATGTACTGATGAAAAAATCACTTGGTTAATTCTGATGATTATCCGGCCTGATCTCCCCTAAGTTTTTTCATTTGTTTTAATCCCTTTTTCGTCAGCGAAGCGCGAACCCTATCTGCCAGCCAGGTCCACAATGTCGCAAGTTTTGCCAATCGTCCACGCGCGGCAGGTATGCAAATCTCACGCTTCTTCGTTTTCATTAG
>CAZCRJ010000762.1:0-1598 GCA_964501015.1 uncultured Roseivirgaceae bacterium
TACTGTATCGGCAAATCATGACTATGCTCCCTACCTGAAGTTGCTTGGCATGAATGGACGGATGATGGTGGTGGGTCTTCCGGCTGAAGAACCCCGGGTGGATCCATTTGACTTGTTAAAAAACAGAAGGAGCATCACCGGCTCCATGATTGGCGGCACGGAGGAAACACAGGAAATGCTGGATTTTTGTGCTGAAAAAAATATAATAGCCGATGTAGAAGTAATTCCGATGCAACAAATTAATGAAGCATTTGATCGAATGGTAAAAAGTGATGTGCGTTACCGGTTTGTGATCGACATGGCATCATTGAAGTCATAACGGCATATACGCAACCTTAAGGAAATTATATACGTTAGCACGCATGTGAAAATTACAGTTTGAAACACTTTTCTTATGCGCTCCTTACTTTTCATTATTCTTTTCTCAGCAGTATTGGTTAGTTGCAGCGAAGATGAAACTCCGTTAACAGGTGATTTGATTGTTGAAATTGATCTGCCAGGTATTACCAATACTACAAGCTATGCCTTATTTACAGAGGCAGCATACTTAGGTAGTGGTAACCTTCCCCTTCACAATGGTGAGCTGATTAATGCCAGCAATGGTAATGCAAATTTGAGTATTACCGGTTTGTTGCCCGGCAACTATGTTTTCGCAATTTATACAAACAATCCGGCATACTTTGCTACCCAGGTAGTTGCCGGAAAGGCAACTACGCTACAGGCAAGGTTTTAGTTAGAGTCTTCCATTAAATTACTTACCTGCGGTCAGTCGTAGCAGGAAAATTTCTGCCGGAAATGTAAGCTTCTGTCGAATTAATTACACCATAATGGAACGCAAGGTCATTCTTTACATCGCTATGAGCTTGGATGGTTACATCGCCAAACCGGGAGATGATTTATCATTTCTTACCATAGTAGAGCAACCGGGTGAAGATTATGGATACACTTCATTTATCCGTGACGTTGACACGGTAATCCTGGGGCGTAAAACCTACGATTGGGTTATGAACCAGGTGCCAGAATTTCCGCATGCCGATAAAGAAGTGTTTGTGGTTACCTGGCAAACCCGGCCTTCTTTGGGAACAACTACTTTTTATAATGGAGATCTGAGTGATTTAATTCACAGGCTTAAACAAAAGAAGGGCAAAACCATTTTTATCGATGGAGGTGCCGGGTTGGTCAATGCCTTAATGAAGCACAAATTGATTGATGAATTCATTCTATCTATTATCCCGATATTTCTGGGGAATGGTATTGCCCTGTTTAAACCAGGATATCCGGAGCAAAATCTGAAATTGGTACGATCAACTTCTTTCCCATCAGGCCTGGTTCAGGTACATTATACAAAGGCCGGTTAGTATGTTGACTCACCCACGCAATAAATATTCTAAGCGATAAAACGGTTTAAAAATTAAACCTGTTCCCATTTGCTTATATAATTATTGTAAGACTAGAAATCTGACCTTGGTAATATTCCGTACCTTCGGCATAAGCGTATGAATCCAGTTATTGCCATACTCGCACATCTTCACCCGGTTTCTGACGAAACAGCAGGTACCTTAGAGAACATCCTCAAACGAAAGTCTTTTAAGAAAGGT
>CAZCRJ010000763.1:0-496 GCA_964501015.1 uncultured Roseivirgaceae bacterium
AATTGAATTGTGTTTTAGCGTTAGCCTAATTCCTTTAAAGCAGTAACAAATGCATCGAGCTCTTTTGGTGTAGTATAAATATTAGGCGTAATGCGGCATCCGTGTACATTGGCAGAATCGATGGCCACGGTATAAATACTATATTTTTTCATCAGGGTATCGGCCAGGTCAGCAGGCTTCATTCCTTTAATGCCCACGTTGGCAATACCGCACGACCGTCCAGGATCTTCCGGTGTATTCACAATAACATGCGGCAGGTCACGCACTTTGCTTGTCCAGTAGTGTTGCAGGTAACGAAGACGGGCTTCTTTTCTTTCCGCTCCAAGTTTTTCATAATAGTCGATGGCATTGTTAATCGCCAGTATGGTGTGAACAGGATGCGTGCCTACATTATTAAGCCGGTAAATATCAGTGGTGGTATCACTGAACGGTGCGAACACCGGCCAGATGGTAGTGATGTGTTCTTTTTTTACGTACAGTATACCGGCTCCTAACG
>CAZCRJ010000763.1:506-1590 GCA_964501015.1 uncultured Roseivirgaceae bacterium
AAATCCGGTATCGAAAATTTAATATGGGCGAACGCATGGGCACCATCTACCATAACTTTTACACCTTTTTTGTGGGCCATGTCACAAATTTTCCGAACCGGTAAAATCTGCCCGGTAATGTTGATCATGTGGCATACCATCAACAATTTTGTTTTCGGGGTGATGGCGCTTTCGTATACTGAAACAATTTCCTCATCTGACTTTGGGTGATTGGGAACAGAAATGATTTTGTTCACCACACCATAGCGTCTTTCAACCTGCCTGAACATGCCCAGCATGGAACCATAATCCTGTTCGGCCATAACGGCTTCATCGCCCGGCTTCCAGTCCTGCCCGCCAATCATCATATCCAGCGACTCGGTAGTGTTGCGCGTAATAATCAGTTCTTCCGGTGAGCAACCCGCAAGTTGTGCCAGCCGTGCAGCCACTTTGCGTTTATTTTCCCATTGTACCGTGCGCATATAATAGGAGCCCTGGTAGTTAATATCCCGGATATGGTTGATGTAGCGTTCCAGTGTTTCCATGGGAAGGAAACAATAGTATCCATTTTCCAGGTTGATGTAATCGGGCTTCAGGCGATACCCTCCGCGAATCTTTTCCCAGAAATCTTCATCACTGGCAAGTCTGTCGCTTGGTATATGGCTTACCTGAAGCAGGACATTATCCATTTCAGCAAGCGCAGGTATAGTAGCAACTGTTAATGCTGTAAGACTTTTAAGGAATTTTCTTTTGTTCATCGTTTTGAATGATTGCCTGGATCGAAGATAATGATAATTAAAAAACCCTGAAGGTGAGCCTCAGGGTTTTTACAGGAATGGTGATGTGAATTCACCCTCAGGATGTACTACCTATGCCTGCCACCACACCCACAACACCTCCTGTGATGGAGGTTATAATGGTATAAATCGCAATGTCGGATAACGTACCTTCTATGGACATGAATTTAACAGTATCGTAGGTTACCAGATCAAATCCTGCAGCCATGAAAAAGCCGATAATGGCACCACTCAGTAATCCCTCGCTAAAGGTTTTGATTCTTGCCCACTTCAGAAAGATGTAGGCTAATAAGGCAGCATGAAAAAGA
>CAZCRJ010000764.1:0-1587 GCA_964501015.1 uncultured Roseivirgaceae bacterium
TCAAAGCGATTGACAATGAGTCAATTAGATTTAAAATAATTGGATAAATCAATCAAATAGCACTATTTTCGTGTATTCAGATATTTTTTAATCGTTTACCGCTAACTTTTTAAACTAAAACCATGAAAAAAAATTGGCTTTCCTTTTTGGTAAGCCTGGTCTTGATCCTGACCATGGCTACCTGTTCCGATGACACTTCAACACTTACTGGCCCCGATGACGATGCGGCTGCAAAAAAGAGCGGCAGGTTTGATCCGCTTTCTGTTGAATGTGGAGTTTCCAGCAAATCGACAATCGCGGTAACTGTAAAGGCCGGTGCTTCCGGTGCCCCCGCAGGCTTCTCCCTTCAGTGGATGACTGCCGATGACCATGCCACCTATGGCTGGAATGAAGACTACATGTGTAAGGGTTCATTCTCCGGTAATGCCCGTGATTCACGGTACAACCTTGGGGCTAATGCCTCTGTTGAACTGACTATTGGCTACCTGGATTATGACAATGGTGCCTCTACGTCATGCCCTGATTTCCTAGTGTGTGGTACGGAATATGTTTTCCGCACGTTTGCCCATGCTGACCGATCAAACTTCCGAAGCGACTTCTCTGGGAATTATTCCTGCACTACGGCTGCATGTGAGAGCGATTGCACCTATGGTATTGGCTATTGGAAAAACAATGAAGAGGAATGGCCTGAAGAAGTAGATGGCTTATACCTGGGCACTGTATGGTATTCAAAAGATGAACTGCTTGCTATACTGGATTTATCCGTGGGGGGTAATCCACAGGACGCAAACGCTTTTATTAGACTTGCCCAACATTTGATTGCAGCCAAACTTAATTTTATCAATGGTTCTATTATTGCCGATGATATTGAGCAAACCGTAGCGGATGCAGATGATCTTATCAGTGATACCCTGATCCCTGATGTTTTTATCGCCTCCAATTCAGCAGAAGGTCAGCAAGCTAATGCACTGAAAGATCTTTTAGAAGCGTATAATAATGGCTATTCCTGCGAATAATTAAGCTGAAGTAAAGTAAAAAGCTGGTTTAAAAGGCTGAACTAATTCTCCTTTAGTAACGGGAAGGTTCAACTAACGCCTTTAAGCCAGCTTTCTTTTTTATACCCATTATGAAAAGTCCACATAATGGTTTCAATTGGGGTAGGTGAAAGTAATTATTTTCCGATTGATGGATTTCCCATTTAGGGGCATAAATCTTTGTAACGTACAGTTATTCAAGTAAATGCAAAGAGTGTCATTTCTTCATTATCCCTTCATTTTCATATTGTAGTTTCACACTCTTTAAGGCTTTACACACTAAACAAATACTACAATGAAAAGAAGTTGGCATTCTCTCGCAATGAGTCTCATCATGATTATGATGTGGACGTCCTGTTCTGATAATACACTGGATAATGCAGGATTATCAGAAGATGCAGCCGGTAAAAAAGGAAACCCCAAGGCACAAAGTGCTGCAGGTGACTACAATGTTTCCCTTGCTAACAATGGATATGTATTCACGTTTACCATCACTAAGAATGAGGGGGCTAAAGATCTGGGTCATTTCATTATTGACTTGAATAATTGTGGC
>CAZCRJ010000765.1:0-1579 GCA_964501015.1 uncultured Roseivirgaceae bacterium
AGCTTCGATTCGATCATGCGGTATTGCTAACGTAGGAATAAAAAACATGAAACCTTCCGAACTTGCCGATACATTATTTAAAAAATATTCCATTTATACCGTGGCTATCGATACTGCCAACGTGCACGGATGTCGCATTACACCTAACATTTACACAACACCAAAAGAACTGGATGTATTGGTTAATGCTTTGAAGGAACTAGGCTAACCCTAAAATCACACTCAAAATACCCAGAAGAAAAGGTATTTTTTGTATCTTCACCCTATGTATCACCTAATCTATACCAGTCATGCAATTCAGTCATTTGGCGAAGATGAACTAATACAACTATTGAAGGAAAGTCGGGAGTACAATAAAGAGCATCATAGTACTGGAATGTTGTTGTATCTGAATGGTAAATTTATTCAAGTGCTGGAGGGTGAAAAAGATGAAGTCTTGAATCTGTATGCACAGATCTGTGTTGATCCGCGACATCAACGAGTAATCATGATCATGGAAGGGACTTCTCCTGAGCGTATTTTTAAAAAGTGGTCAATGGGCTTCAAGCATATTTCCCATTCCGACTTCCATAACTTAACAGGGTATAAGGATATTGATCATTTCTTCACGGATGATGTTCCAAAAGAAAAAGCCAATCTGTTACTTACCTTTCTCACTCTTTTCTATAAAAAGAATATTACCGATTATGTCGATATATAAGGCACTAATTAGTTAAGATTTGTTACCCTGTGATTTTACCAAACAAATTTACAGATTAATCCAGCACATCATAAATCACCACCGGAGCCGATTTATTTTTTAACATTACCTCACCTACCTTCTTACAATTGAAGGACTCCTTAATTTTTTCATAAGATTCCTTGTTGATAATGATTTGCCCGGGTGCAGCCATAGATTGTAATCGTTGAGACGTGTTAACGGTGTCACCAATAACGGTATAGTCTAATCGCTTCAACGTAGATGACCCAATATTACCGGAGATCATCTCCCCGCTGTTTATGCCAATAGATACCTGTGGTGTGAACGAAACTTCAGAATTAAGCTGCGGCAATGAATTTACCTTATTTCGCACTGCCAGGCAGGCATCTACACACCGGTCGAGGTGGTAGTCGCCACGAAATACAGCCATAATCGCATCGCCAATAAATTTATCGATGTACCCTCCTTGAGCAATAATTTCCCGTACAATGATGTCGAAGTAATCGTTCAGCAATTTCACAACTGTATCGGGAGATTCCTTTTCGCTGATGGAAGTAAAACTACAGATATCAATAAAGGCCACGGTTGCCTCAATGGTTTCATTTGCCATTAGGGCCGATTCAAACTCCCGACTCCCCATAAAATTGAGCACGTTCTCATCCACATACATCTTCAGGATGTTATTCTCCTTTATGGCTTTAAGTGTTTCACGGGTATGCAATACATGACGGATGGTCTTTTCCATAGTCACCGACAAGTCGTCAAAATTGATAGGCTTGGTAATGAAGTCAAAAGCCCCCCTGTTCATGGCCGTGCGAATATTATCCATATCACCATAAGCCGAGACAATTACTGCTTTAATCAATGGACTCGATTCAT
>CAZCRJ010000766.1:0-1577 GCA_964501015.1 uncultured Roseivirgaceae bacterium
GACCCTTGTTAAGACTGATTTTAATCAAACCTCTGTAGATGTTGCCGTTTTAGCCACCTTAAAAAATACGATGTGGGGAGGTTTGGCGTTTAGATCATCAGAAGCCGCTAACCTCTTATTAGGATATAGCTTTTTGAAAGACAAATCATTGCGATTCGGATATTCAATTGATTTCATCTTAAAAGACAAAGCAGCTAAGGAAAATTTTTCACATGAAATAATGATGTCGTATCAGTTGCCGGTAATTTCGGGCGGTGTTAAAAAGATCGTTCGGACCCCCCGATACAGGCATTAGACTCTTAATATTTTGTTTTTATTCAAATTTTGTAGAATTTGTTAAGCGATTTTTTAAAAAATCAAGGCGATAGCACTAATTTCGAATCTTTAAACAGTAGACAAAACTCTCTTTTATAATATGGACAACTCAGTTTTTTCAAAGTTTCTGTTAGTAGTTGCAGGGTTCGCAGCCACTGCCTGTGGTTTATTTGGTGGCGGAAGAGGGGGAGATGGAGGTGAATTAGTGGGCGTACCTGGTCGCGAAGGTTGGGTAATGACTATTCCTGCGGGTATGGTTCCAATTCCTGCCGGTACATTTCACATGGGTCAGGCAGATGAAGATCCGGCCTCCACACAGATTAACTTCAACAAGCAGGTGACTATCGGATCGTTTTATATGGATGACACTGAGATCACCAACAACGAATACCGTCAGTTTACAAATTTCTTCCTGGTTGATAACGGAAGTATTGAAGGATTTGAAACGATAGATCCCCAAACTTTTAAAGATTTATATTATCCTGATACCACCTCATGGGTTAAGGATTTTGCCCACCACATGGGTGACCCTATTCAAGACTATTATTATTGGCACCCCGGATATGACAACTACCCCGTTGTTGGTGTTAACTGGGATGCAGCTGTTTTCTTTTCCGATTGGAGAACAGCATACCTAAATGATTACAGACAAAGCATTGGAGATTTTCCTATGCCGAATTTCCGGTTGCCTTCAGAGGCTGAATGGGAATATGCTGCACGTGGCGGACGGGACATGGCAAAATATCCCTGGGGTAACCCGTACATTCGAAATGCTAAAGGTTGTTTGTTAGCGAACTTCAAGCCCGGGCGCGGTAATTTTTACGATGATGGCTTTGCTTATACCTCCCCGGTACAGGCATTTTTTCCTAATGATTACGGATTGTATGATATGGCAGGTAATGTTTCTGAATGGTGCCTTGATGATTTCAACCCGGCTTCAGTGCCTACCGTTTGGGATTTGAATCCGCAGTATATTGATCAGCGGACAAATCCGGAAAGCGTAAAATATGATGCAAAGATTGCTCCTAAGAAAGTTGTAAGAGGAGGCTCATGGAAAGATGTTGCCTATTACCTGGAAACCGGAACACGTACATACGAATTTAAAGATTCAACTCGCGCCTATATTGGATTCCGTTGCGCATTGACGCATTTGGGCCGATCTTCTGGACGCGAATTTTAAATATTGAAAACTCTCTTTACTTTTAAACAAATAGAAAACAATCAAACTTAAACCCATACTACAATGAGCAAGAAAAAAGGCG
>CAZCRJ010000767.1:0-1574 GCA_964501015.1 uncultured Roseivirgaceae bacterium
TCCACACGTGAAGAAAACTTTGTGATTTCAATAATACTTTTACTTATGAAATTATCCGTTTCATTGTCGTCAACAAGCATCACTAAGTCAATAGAATTCGGATTGTTGTTCATTTCAGTAGTCAAATAAAAGTGTACAAAAGCAGTAATTTCAATATAAACTGCGTGCAAAAATATTCTTTTTTAAAAATATCAGAAACCAGAAGTATAAAATCGCGTTATCCCGGATTAACTGTCAACGTATTTATTAAAAATGTCTATTTCTGCTGAATTTTTAGCTTTTCTCCAACGGTTACATTAAAATCCTTTTTCTTGTTCCAGTCCATCAGATCCTTGATCGTTACCCCATACTGACGGGCTACACTATAGAGGGTATCGGAGGACTTCACCTCATAGACAACAAAACTCTCCCTAGCTACTGACTGTAGTTCAACGTCCGTGACTTCTGTTGCAGGGTCTTTTGTTTGTAATACCTGGCCGGGACGGATGCCTTCTTGCAGTTTTAGCTGATTCCAGTTTACCAGATCCATTACGCCAACGGAATATGTTTTGGCTATTGAATATAATGTTTCACCCGGTACAACGGTGTGCTCACCCGGTACTGCAGGTTTATTTCCCATATCAACTGCAGGTTCAGCAGACTGCTTGACTATCACCTGTTCCTGCACTGAAGATCTGGGCTCAGTAGTTACATCGGCAACCAAGGAAGCTTCCTGGGTTTTTGGGTCAATAGACCAGTTGAAAAATTCACCACTTTCAACCTCTACAGCGGCTACCTGTGCTTCTTCCATTCGGGAAGGTCTGCCGGGCAAAGAAGGCAATTTTACTAAAGTTCCGGATTGCAATGTTCCGGCTGAAAGCGATGGATTTAGTTTTTTAACCCGTTTCAATTGTACACCATAGCGCTGACTAACCGTCCATAAGTTTTCATTGTTAAGCAAAACTGTATGTTGGGAAACAGCAGCACGTGTTTTCTTTTTCTTCAAATAATAATACTGTCCTTCTAATAGCGGATCACTGATTGACAAATCGTTATACGTCAAAAATGTGGATAAACCAATACCGGCCCTTTTTGCCAGTGCTGCCGAACTTTCACCCTGAGTAGCCTTAATGGCTGGTAACCCATGAATAAACTTTTTATCGTTTTGTGTGGCATGTGCAGGGCGTGCATCCAACCGTTTAGGATGTTCCACTTCCTTTAGCTTTTGAGCATTGGCCTTGGATACAGAAGCATAAATTTCTTTCGCATCACCTTGAACAGGAATGGCAACAACGTATGCACGGTCATCAGGAATGACTCCTTTTCTTACCCACTTATTATAGGATTCGAGTTGCTCAGCAGGTAATGAAACTTCTTTTGCTATTTCGGATAACGTTTTTTTTCCTGCGCTTTCATATGCTATTACACTAATCATTGCCGGGCCTTTAACAGCACTTTCAAAGGCAACCTTATGGGCAAGAAATTTCTTTACATACCAATAGGTTCGACTTGTAATTTCCATATGCCGTGCCCCGCTTTCATAATCACTGATAGAACGCAATACTCCCCCAGCACCCATCTGGTAGGCCTGCAGA
>CAZCRJ010000768.1:0-1567 GCA_964501015.1 uncultured Roseivirgaceae bacterium
ATTTGATTCGACTTGTAAAAAATCAGGCTCTGGATAGGTTTTAAAAAGGGTAACCTTCCCTTTCTTTATTGGCTTATTACTAAACTCATCTACTAATTTTCCGCGTATTGTCAAACTATTTTCCGGTTGATACATACGCCCAGGAAAGTCATTCTGTGGAATAAATCTTCGCCACCCCTGTGTCATCAACAAAACATCCAAATCTTCATACCGATTTAAATTGTCAGGATTAAAATAATATCCTGGCGTTTCTATCGCCCCCTTTAACTCTGATGATACTAGAAGATAAGCCATTATATTTTCTTGGTTCGGCTCCATGAATATTTGTTGATCATCAACTACTGAAATGGAAAGATCTGCAACGGCTGGCGTACCCTCTCCATCGGTTGCCTGTATTGAAATTGTTATTCGTTCACGAGGCTCATACTTGTCTTTGTCAGGCCTAGCAACTATGTGCATTGTGGATTTATGATCAATAAATGTTAATCGCTCTGAAACTGGTAATCCCCGATCATCCATCAGAGTGATTTGCGCGACCCCAGTTGAAAATTTCGACTTGGGAATCCGTATCCTATTAATTGGATGGGATAGGGTAAATTTTGCTGCATAATTTATAATCCCTCTGGTTTGTGCATACAGGTAAAAGGTCTTGCCCTCGAGATTACTAATTCGCTGAACTTGAACAATTAGATCTTCATCACTCGTATTATTGATTACTGACATTACCAATCCACGCTCATGCGATCCCGGAATAGAAAATGATGAATAATCATCCACATTAGCATAGTACTTTTTAGCTTTCAACGGAGTAATTTTACAAACACCCATTCCCAGAGTATTGCTTTCAAATTCCGTAATGGCATTCCCCGATTCATCAACTATTTTACCTTTAATTTTTCTACCCAATCCATCTGGGCCAATGGCTTTAAAGGCAAGATTGTTGACCAACCCCGAAATCAATTCTCCTCCTTCCGGGAAAAACTGAAGGTCTAACCCCTGTTCATCTAAAGCAGAAGCTTCCAGCTTACTATCATTTAAAACTTTTATCTTTTTTTGAAAGAAATAGGAGTCATCAAAATTCATCATCCATTTTGTGTAGGCACGGATAAGATAATTGCCCCCCACAAGCGAATCGGGCAAAACAAGTTGAGCATGAGCAGAGCCGGATTCAGAATACAGCATTTGATGCTGTAACACATTATTGCTTTCATTAATCAGCTCGAGATGGATAACGTTACTTAGGGAAGAAGGTATGTGACCAGGGCCAACCACAAGGTATGCTTTATACCAAATGGTATCCCCCGCTGTATAATACGGTCTGTCTAAATGCATATAAATCTTTTCCTGCGGAAGTTCAGCTAGGTAACGATCGAAACGCAACAACACTTCCTCAAGTGGGTCCGATGCCGCAAAACCAAATACAATGAAAAGCAATAAAATAACTTTATTGTAAACAAGCCTATTCATGCACGTTTTTATATGATATGATCAAATGGCTAATTGGAACAGGTATTTATGGTATGCATGATCTTGCTAATTACTCCATGCACCACATTATGGATCACTC
>CAZCRJ010000769.1:0-844 GCA_964501015.1 uncultured Roseivirgaceae bacterium
GATAACCGGGTAATCGGAGAAGGCTGGCATAGAAAGTATGGGGAAGCACATGCTGAAGTGAATGCTGTAGCGGCCGTGGAAAATAAAGCACTGCTAAAGAGCAGTACTGTTTACGTTTCGCTGGAACCGTGCTCACATTATGGAAAAACACCACCCTGTGCCGATTTGCTGATTAAGCACGAGGTTAAAAAAGTTGTAATTGCAAACCTGGACACGCATCCTAACGTTGCCGGAAAAGGAATAAAAAAACTTCGCGAAGCTGGCATAGAAGTGATCACCGGTATTTTGTATAAAAACGGCCGGGAGCTAAATAAACGATTCTTTACCGCGGTTGAAAAACAACGCCCCTATGTCATATTAAAATGGGCCCAGACATCCGATGGATTTATCGCCCATGAGAATTACGATTCCAAATGGATCAGTAATGCATATTCGCGTCAACTTGTACACAAATGGCGCAGTGAAGAGGATGCCATACTTGTTGGCACGAAAACCGTTTTTCATGACAACCCCCACCTCACTGTTCGGGACTGGTCAGGACGTAACCCGGTGCGCATCGTCATTGATCGGTTTTTGAAATTGAGCGACAAGCGTCATGTCTTCGACCGAAAGCAAAAGACGATTGTCTATAATCTGCTCAAGCATGAAGAGCATGAAAACCTTTCACTGATTCGACTTGATGAGAAGGATTTCCTGGAGCAAATGGTAAAGGATCTGCTAAAGCAATATCTTCATTCCGTGATTATTGAAGGAGGTGCTTATACCTTACAACGCTTTATCGATGCCGGTGTTTGGGATGAAGCCCGTGTGTTTATCTCGCCCCGTTCTTTCGGAAGAGGGATTA
>CAZCRJ010000769.1:854-1566 GCA_964501015.1 uncultured Roseivirgaceae bacterium
ATTACAGCACCCCTTCTACCCGGAAACCTTATCCGGGAAGAAACCATAATGAACGACAGACTATTTATTTACCACCCCATACATGGAAAAAGTCAACATTAACCAGAAATTCAGTCAGTTTTCAGATCACTGGAATCCGCGGATCATTGGCGAATTAAATGGCCAACAAGTGAAAGCAGCAAAACTGAAAGGGGAATTCATCTGGCATCAGCATGACCATGAAGATGAATTATTCCTGGTCACGAAAGGAAAGCTAAAAATGGAGTTCAGGGATAAAACAATTGAGGTACAGGAGGGTGAATTCATTATTGTACCAAGGGGAGTTCAGCATAAACCGGTAGCAGAAGAGGAGGTGGAACTTCTATTGTTTGAGCCGGCCTCCACAGTGAATACCGGAAACATAGAAAATGAAAGAACGATAAAGAAGTTAAAAAAAGTTTGATTCATTATTCACGCCTCATCAGCCGTACTTTGTACTTTGCACCATGGCAGAAGAACTACTCATATCATCATCAACGGATAAAACAGCACGCTATGCTACACTTATTCCCCAGATTGAAGCGCTGGTTTCAGATGAGCCGGATTTTATTGCCAACCTGTCAAACATTGCTGCTGCTCTGAAGCAAACAATGGATTTTTTCTGGGTAGGATTTTACCTGGTTAAGGGCGATCAACTGGTGCTGGGGCCGTTTCAGGGGCCAATTGCCTGTAC
>CAZCRJ010000770.1:0-1555 GCA_964501015.1 uncultured Roseivirgaceae bacterium
CAAATCCTTCATATACAAAACCAGGATTAGCAAGGCTTTGCACAATCACTGACGATGATTGAATGCCCACATTTCCACCGGTTGCCTGGATGAGTGGAGTGAAAAAGGCAATAGCCGTGATTCGGGCAAGTTCTGCTTCAAAAAGGCCCATGAATTTAGCGTTCATCAATCCCCCAACAATACCAATTAACAACCATGGTAAACGTGCGCGAGTATTCCGCCAAACACTATCATCTTCTTCAACGTCTTCGCTAATACCGGTCATCAACTGGCGATCTTCTTCCGCCTGTTCGGTGATGACATCCACCACATCATCGATGGTAATCCTGCCTACCAGTTGACCTTGAACATTCACTACCGGAACAGATTCAAGATCATACTTTCGCATAATGTCTGCTACCTCCATATCCGAATGATATGTTTCAACAGAAATAATATCCTTTTCGCAAATTTCAGACACAACTTTGCGTGCATCAGACACCACGAGGTCTTTCAGTGATACACGGCCAAGCAGTCTGTCGCGCTCATCCACAACATACACCGCATAAAATTTATCAACGGTTTCGGCCTGCTTGCGCACCTCATCAATGCACTGCACCACTGTCCAGTTATTTCTGACTTTAATAAGTTCTTTGGCCATCAACCCACCGGCAACATTTTCTTCATACCGCAGAAGTTCGATGACTTGTACTCTCAACTCAGGATCAATGCTGGACAATACCTCTTCCCGCTTTTTGATGGGCAGCTCGTTTAAGATATCGGCAGCATCATCTGAATGAAGTGCATTAATAATATGCGTGACTTCTTCAGGTTGATAAATCTTCAGGAAATTAGTACGGGTATCACTATCCAGATCATTGACAATTTCTGCCTGGGTTTCAAGGGGAAGCAGATCCAATACATATTTTGATTCGGCTGAATTGAACTCGTAGAGTAATGCCGAGATATCGGCCGATTTTTCGGAGCGAAGCACCTCCAGAATAAAGGTATCATCACGTTCATCCAGGGCGCGTTGAAACCGCTCAACAAACTCTTTGGTTAACTCAAATTGCACCACTGGCTCCACGACTTTTCTCTATTAGCTGGGTGAGATAAATAAAATCTTCAACGGATAACTGCTCCGCTCGTTTGTCAAAAATTTCCAGTTTCAATAAGGCACTCATTCCCTCAGAACGCTCTTTAGTTTCGGGCGAAAGGGCGGCCAAAATTAGGGTTTTTAGCGCGTTACGCAAGGTTTTTCTACGGTTATTGAAGCCCTGTTTTACAACCTTTACAAACAGCGTTTCATCACACGGTAAGGACATCCGATCGTTTCGCTCCACGCGGATGACAGCTGACATAACCTTGGGGGGTGGAATAAAAACACCCGGAGGCACTTTAAAAAGAAGTTCGATTTTGTAAAATGCCTGAAGGAGGACACTCAGGATCCCATAGGTTTTGCTCCCATGGGGTGCGGCTATCCGTTCCGCTACTTCCTTTTGCAACATGCATACCACTTGATTTACCAGGTCGCGGTGTTCCAGTACTTTAAAAAATATCTGGGAAGAAATATTAT
>CAZCRJ010000771.1:0-1553 GCA_964501015.1 uncultured Roseivirgaceae bacterium
GAGGATAAGGGTGGTTCCATCAGTGAACTGAAAAACCAGTTACTGAAACCCACAATCGCAACATCATTCGGGATTTTTAATCCATGACTTTTAATGGCCTGCATAGATCCCATGGCGGCAGGATCATTGGTAGCAAAAATCCCATCAGGCTTTTGTTTGAGCTTCAGTAATTTTTCCGTGGCTTCTTTTCCTTCTTCTATCGTACCGGAGGGGCAGGTAACTACCAGTTCTTTATTGAAAGGAATGTTATGGTGCAGCAACGCTTCCTTATAACCCTCTAGTCGTTTTTTACTGATATCAAGATTAGGCGGACCTTCCAGGTGTGCAATCCGCTTGCATCCCTGCTCAATTAAATGAAGTGTTGCTTCTTTTGCACCCGTAAAATCGTCAACAATGATTTTGCTGGCCTGATCGGTATTATATACACGATCGAAAAATACAATTGGAACACCTTTCGTAATCATGGATTCGATATGATCAAAATTGGTGGTATCACGCGAAATGGACATCAGCATGCCATCTACACGGCTGTTAAACAAGGCCTTCATGTCCAGGATTTCACGCTCTTGCGATTCATTGGATTGTGCCAGTATAACATTATACCCTGCACTGTAGGCGATATCTTCAATTCCGCTGATGATTGTGGAGAAGAAAAAATGTACAATCTCCGGGATAATAACACCAATAGTATTGGTTTTACTTTGCCGCAAACTCAAGGCCACAATGTTGGGCTGATAATTCAGCTTTTCGGCAAGGGCATTCACTACACGTTTAGTATCGGGGCTGATGTCCGGATGGTCCTTTAATGCCCGGGATACCGTGGAAGGTGAGATGCCAAGTTCACGGGCAATATCTTTAATAGTTACCTGGTTGTATTTCATAAGCTTTTTCTTCGTACTTCCCGATTCTGGAATGGGTTCAAGTTACATTATTTTTCTTGCAATCGTTTGAAATCTTAGTCGTGAGTGATGATGATGGATCAGGAACAGACCTCCACGAACATTTACTTCATTTTATTACATTCAATAAACCTAAAACATTTCAAAACTAAAGGTAATATTATGGCAAAATTTATTTTCACTCCAAATTACATAAAAATTGAAGGCTTGTATATTTGATCTGGATGGTGTGATTGTCGATACAGCAAAGTATCACTTCCTTGCTTGGCGCAGGTTGGCGGAAGAACTTGGGATAACGCTCACGGAAGAAGACAATGAACGGTTAAAGGGTGTAGGTCGGTTGGAGTCACTGGAAATCATTCTAAGTCTTGGCGGACGCACCTTACCAAAAGAAGAATTAGTGCGCCTGGCAGACCGCAAAAACACATGGTTCGTTGACTATATACAAGCGATGAGAAGCGAAGAAATCTTTCCAGGGGCAAAGGAATTATTTCAGGAGTTAAAGAAGCGTGGTTGTAAAATCGGGCTGGCGTCCAGCAGTAAGAATGCGCAAACAGTGTTAACCAAATTGGGGATTACGGAAACCTTTGACACCATAGTAGACGGCACGATGATAAAAGAGTCGAAGCCGGATCCGGAAATATTCCTTATGGC
>CAZCRJ010000772.1:0-1551 GCA_964501015.1 uncultured Roseivirgaceae bacterium
TACCAGTTGCTTCCGCTAAGCTTTTACCGAAAGAATAATACGGGGGATTTAATGAACCGTATTTCGGAAGATGTAAGCCGGGTGCGCATGTATCTGGGGCCTGCTATCATGTATGGACTGCAACTCATCACACTGTTTATGATGCTTATCCCGGTTATGTTCAGCATTAGCCCTACGCTTACCTGGTATGCGCTCATTCCACTTCCTTTGCTGTCCATAAGCATTTACTTCGTAAACAATATTATTGAAAAACGTTCGGAAGAAATTCAACGCAGTCTTTCCGCGCTTTCAACGTTTGTTCAGGAAGCCTTCAGCGGCATTCGGGTAATCAAATCGTTTAACCGTGAACTTGATTCCATGCATAAGTTTGAAGTCGAGAGTGACGAATACAAGCGACAATCTTTAAAGCTTACAAAGGTTCAGGCATTGTTTTTCCCGTTGATCTTCGGACTAATCGGACTTAGCACCATCCTTACCATTTATGCCGGCAGCACAGAAGTTATCCAGGGTAATTTAACCCTTGGCCATATTGCTGAGTTTATCATTTACGTAAACCTGTTAACCTGGCCGGTAACTTCCTTGGGGTATACCAGCAGTTTGGTTCAACGAGCCGAGGCCTCACAAAAACGGATCAATGAATTTTTAAATACTGCCACAACGCTGGTCTCAGAAAAAAATATCGAAACTGAAATCAAGGGAAAAGTTGAGTTTAAGCACGTTTCCTTCACCTATCCGGATACGGGTATAACCGCTTTGAATGATATTTCATTTGTTGTAAACCCGGGCGAATCACTGGCCATAATCGGAACAACCGGATCCGGGAAGAGCACGATTTCAACCTTAGTGGCAAGGCTATACGATGTAACAAAAGGGGAAATAAAAATTGATGACATTCCGATAGCGCATTACAACCTACTATCGCTGCGAAAGCAAATCGGGTACGTGCCGCAGGATGTGTTTTTGTTCAGCGATACCATTGCCAACAATATTGCATTTGGCATGAATGCACCGGATGAAGCGAAAATAATTCAGGCCGCAAAAGATGCGGACGTTTATCATAACATCATGGGCTTTCCGCAGCGGTTCAGTACCCGTGTTGGCGAACGGGGCATAACCCTATCTGGCGGACAAAAACAACGGGTCTCCATAGCGCGTGCTATCGTGCATGAACCTAAAATTCTGATGCTTGATGATGCCCTCTCGGCCGTTGACACCAAGACCGAAAACAACATTCTGAATAGTCTTAAACGGATTATGCAAGGACGCACCACGCTTATTGTTTCACACAGGGTTTCATCAGCAAAACTTGCCAGCAAGATTCTGGTGCTGATGGATGGGGTAATTGTTGAAGAAGGTACTCATGAATCGCTTATTGCAGCGAAAGGATTTTATAAAGAGTTGTACGATAAACAAACAAAGGCAGAAGAAATCGTGATGGGTGATGAGTAACCCTAGCTTAAGTGCTAATTCCTGAAGATTTTCATCAGAAGATATAGCGGATTCCAACACCGCCCTGAAGCCTTTTCCATCCCTTATCTTTTGACAAATCAA
>CAZCRJ010000773.1:0-1549 GCA_964501015.1 uncultured Roseivirgaceae bacterium
ACCATATTCATAGCCAGGTAAAACCTATCATTAATGGGTTTGGATACATCTGTGACCTTAAACGAATAACTTCCGGAAACCGAAACAGGTGTTGAAGTCTTCTCAAACTTGTCCACCAGGAACAATTGCGAGGCATAGCTGAAATTGTCAACATTATCAAATGACAGCGTGTACTCCCCTGGTTCAGTAAGTTGGATACCAATGGGTATTACCACGTCTTCGGATAATGAGGCCAGTGTGTGCACAAGCAAATTCCTTCTTTTATTATCCTGTATATAAATGTTCATCTGGGGATTCCATAGCTTAAGCATATCATGCCGGTTGACTGTGCTCTCCACTATTTTTGGATCGAGCATGATGAAACTTCTGTCCTTTACTTTTTCATTACCAATAGCAACCACCAGATAATCAGAATTACCTGATGAACTCTGCCGATAATACTTGTAGTCTCTGTCCGGATTCTCCGGATCATCTAAATTAGCCAAAACCTTACTGTTCTCGGTAACCGTTATAGTACCATTACCAAATGAATAAACCCAGAATGATTGAGCGGTAGAAATGACCCCGTCCCATAATTCACCATCACCCCATGGGTTGGTTTGGTCACTGTAGTCATAGTAATGGAAATAAGAAGGGTATGCAGCTGAAGAATTGTTATCAGTCACTGCAACCGTAGACGAAATTTCCGGACTGAACGACATATTTCCCGGGAAAAAGCGTATAGGTGCAGGATATGGATTGCCAATGAGGTTCCAGCCTTCAGTAAGATTCCATGTATGGTTACCCCGGAAAATTTGACCCACTACATCCCATGCAGCATTACCAAAACCGGTTTGGGAAATATAACCTTTTGTCGGCTCAAAGTCAGTAGCAGTTTCATACGCATACGTAACCGGATTATAAACATACATCCTGTTGCCTAACCATCCCTTTACATAAGCAAGACCGGGACTTATTATCGGGGAGGCGATGTATTTAAATGGAGCATATACCACCGGTTCCATCCATCGCTGAACCCTAACATTACCTGAGAAACTCGTAATGGAGTTCGGAATAGTACCAATCTTGCCATTCAGCCTGGTTGAACTTCCGCGTGAAGTCACCGTCAGATTTCCATTTGTAATTACGGATCCGGCAGCACTGTCATCAAAAGTAAAATCACCCAGAAGCGCTACAGGGCTATTCAAGTGAAGACTACCGCCTGTCTTTTCTACGCGAAGGTTATTCACATTGAAATTACCGGCTCCGGCTCCAGGGAACGTTTGTGTTTTCGTTCCGTCAAAAATCAATGTAGCCTCGGTTACATCCACTGTCGAAGTGGTAACTTTGAAATTGGTATTTCCAAGTATAGTGAAATCATCCCGGACAGTGAGGGTCTTGCCCGACTGCACATTTACATCGTTAACCGTTACTTTACCTGTTCCTTGCACCAAAACCGCAGCATCGCCAGCCACAAAATTAACGGTACCTGATTCAGCAAAAAACTCACCCGAAGTAAGAAGATTACCATAGATATTAACTACCTGGTTGGTCGCCAGCGCATCATCAA
>CAZCRJ010000774.1:0-755 GCA_964501015.1 uncultured Roseivirgaceae bacterium
AGCATGTTCAACCAACAAACGTGAAACACCCAAAGGGTACGAGTATGAGATGATCAAAGAGGGGACAGGAGAAGCGGTGAAAGTGGGTGAGTATTTGGTAGTCAATATGTTATTCAAGGATGGAAATGATTCCATTTGGAGCGACACCAAAGGAAATGAAGTGCCGATGTTAATGGCGATACAGGAAGCGACTCCCACTGATGAAGGACTGGAAGAGATATTCCGCACTTTAAAAGCAGGTGATAGCATTGTATGTGTTATGCCAGCAAAAACTTTGTTTGAGAAAACCTGGCGACAATCGTTACCTCCTGCCATTGATTCTACAAGTAATTTTACTTTTTACATAGGCGTAAAAGAAATTCTTACCGAAGAACAAATGATGGCTTTAGAGAAGGAGTTAATGGCCAAATTTACTACCAGACAAACGGCAAAAGATACAGAGATCATAAATACGCACCTGGCAAGCGCAAACATTGAAGCGCAATCGACCCCTTCTGGATTGCGTTATCAGATTACAAAGCAGGGCAAAGGGGCCAATGCCACACCGGGGCAAGAAGTGTCAATTAATTATGCTGGTTATTTGTTGGATGGCACGTTGTTCGACACCAGCATAGAGTCCATTGCGAAAACTAACAACGTATATAATCCTAACCGACCTTACGAACCTTACACCTTGACTGCGGGTACTGGTGCGGTAATCAGAGGTTGGGATGAAGCTATACTTCTGATGAACAAAGGAACTAAGATGCGTGTTT
>CAZCRJ010000774.1:765-1537 GCA_964501015.1 uncultured Roseivirgaceae bacterium
TTATGGTCCGCAACGAAGGAGCGAGGTGATTACAGAGAATTCTATTTTGGTTTTTGATATGGAAATGGTGGATATAAAGTAACAGGGATGCGAAACTTAATTGGATTAATAGTCATCGCAATGGTGGCAGCTATTGTTGGCTCTTGCGGGGATAAGGAATTGACGACAATGGAACAGTTGGCCAAGGACATAGGTATAATTGACAAGTATTTGGCTGACAATAACATTGATGCGCTGGAAGATCCAAGTGGCCTCCGGTATGTGATCACCACAGAAGGAACCGGGCCAAAACCGAAATTGTCTAATACGGTTGTAGTCAACTATACGGGAACGTTTTTAGATGGAACCTATTTTGATGGAACAACCACGACACCTGCCACCTTTCCTCTTTTAAACCTGATTGCCGGCTGGCAGATTGGCTTTCAGCTTTTACCAGAAGGGAGCTCAGCAGTTTTGTACATTCCATCCGGACTTGCTTACGGTAAAACGGGCAGTGGTCCAATTCCACCAAATACCAATTTAATTTTTGAAGTAGAATTGATTCAAGTTAAATAGGCAGGTGGAACTTTGTTTCGCAACAAACAATGAGCATAAATTAAGTGAAGTAAGACAATTACTGGGTGACTCACATCGCGTATTAAGCCTGTCAGATATTGGTTGTGCTGAAGAGCTTAGGGAGGATCAGGATAAATTAGAGGGCAACTCTCTTCAAAAGGCAAAATTTATTTTTGACACCTACCAGACCAGCTGCTTTGCTGATGATACCGGATTG
>CAZCRJ010000775.1:0-1535 GCA_964501015.1 uncultured Roseivirgaceae bacterium
GTCTATAATTTTTTGTTCAATGCTGAACACTTATTTGTATACAAGTGAACAGTGTCCGTAATCGACTAGTTATCATTTGGATTTACAGGGTAACACGGTTACCTTCGCTGTTCATAAAAATTGAAGTCCTATGAAACACAAAATTCTCCTATTATTTATTGCGCTTGTGATGGCCGCACCGTTGGCCGCTCAAAAGAAAAAACAGAAAGTACAGGAGCCTCCACAACCTCCTGCAGTTGTAGAGGTTGTAAAACCCACAATACCTCCTCCCGTTAAGGTAACATCAGTTGAAGGAATAACAGAGTACCGCTTACACAATGGTTTGCGTGTGCTGTTGTTTCCGGATAATTCAAAGCAAACATTTACCCTAAACGTTACCTACCTCGTAGGTTCCAAACACGAGAATTATGGAGAAACCGGTATGGCTCACTTACTGGAACACCTTGTCTTTAAGGGTACGCCTAAATATCCGTTCAACATCATGAAAGAATTAGAAGACCGTGGTGGGAATTTTAACGGAACTACTTCACTTGATCGTACCAATTACTTTGAAATTCTCACGGCAACAGAGGAAAATCTAAAATGGGCAATCGAAATGGAGGCTGACCGTATGGTAAACTCCTTCATCGCACAAAAAGATCTTGACAGTGAGATGACTGTTGTCAGGAATGAATACGAAAGCGGAGAAAACAGCCCTATTGGAGTGCTCTTTAAAAAATTGGCTGGAGCCGCATATCAATGGCATAGCTATGGAAAATCAACCATTGGTGAGCGTTCCGATATTGAAAATGTTTCTATCGATCGCCTGCAGGGTTTTTACCGGAAATACTACCAGCCCGATAATGCCGTAGTAGTGCTGGCTGGAAAATTTGATGAAGGCAAAACGCTGTCCTATGTGAATGAATATTTTGGCGCCATCCCCAAACCATCCCGAGAGCTTCAGCCCTTCTATACCCGTGAACCAACCCAGGATGGTGAACGTGTGGTTACCATAAAACGCGTGGGTGATGTTCAATATGCTGCTTTGGCCTATCACATACCTTCCGGTTCACATGAAGATTACGCTCCAATTGCAGTACTTTCCAATATACTCACAACACAGCCATCTGGTCGGTTAAATAAATCATTGGTGGATACCAAGAAAGCAAGCTCAGTATTTGCTTTTACGCGCCCCACAAAAGAGCCAGGAATAATGATGGCCTTTGCCGAAGTGCTGAAGGAAAAATCACTGGATGATGCCCGCTTAACTATGATCAAAACCTTTAATGATATTGTTAAAACCCCTCCAACCAAAGAAGAGGTAGATCGGGCAAAAGGAGAAATATTAAAACAGTTCGAATTGAATTTTAATAATTCAGACCGCATCGGAATATTTTTGAGTGAATACATTGCCATGGGCGACTGGCGCTTGTTTTTCCTGTACCGCGACAGGCTTGAAAAAGTTACTCCGGAAGATGTTTTACGTGTGGCTCAAGTATACCTGAAAGACGACAACAGAACCGTTGGATTGTTTATACCAACAGAAAAACCTGACC
>CAZCRJ010000776.1:0-1533 GCA_964501015.1 uncultured Roseivirgaceae bacterium
CTGCAGTATGAATCAGTACCGGAATTCCCAGCTGCCCACATTTTGCCCAAACCGCATCAATGCGCGGATCATCAACGCGTATGCGGTTGCCCTTGCTGTCGCGGCTGCTCATACCCAGGCTTTTGTAAATTTTAAGTCCCATAGCACCACGCCTTACATCATTCTCCAATTGTTGTACGGTTCGTTTCGTCCATTCCGGATTGTCAATGTCAGCGAAGTCAACATTGGTAAACAGTACAAAACGCTTTGGGTAAAAGGCGTTGATGGTGTCCATGGAGCGTTCCAGGTGATCACCGCTTCTGCGGAAACCTCTTCCGCTCAGGTTAATCATAACACCCATGTTCAGGTTGTCCATTTCCGCTGCCAGCTTTTTAAGAGTACCGGGTGAAGTCATGTATCCTTGATGGTTGTGGATATCGATAAAGGGAAATTTAGCGCGGGTAATTTTATGCTCAGGGACTACCAGGGTTGTGGGTGGATCATAGGCCTCAAAGTCCATTTTTAGTTCAGCAGGCTTTTCCTGCGCCCGGCTGTTTATAGCGATGCAGAGGATCAGCAGCACGAAATTATTTTTATTCAGCAGGGATAATGGATTATTCATAATTCTTGGGGATATGGTAAAGACTTACGGTTAAACCGGAGTGTGAATACAATTCGTTTTGCTTCTAAAGTACACATAAGAATTTTTCTGAACGAAAAAATTACACTCCACGGAAAAACGATGCTTTAAGTGGATAATAATATGGGTAAACTCCTTCCGGGAATAATGGCACGAATAAAAGTTTAATGCTTAGCGCTGGTTATTAGGAATGGGATTGAAGCATCAAGTCAAATTTTCCTAACTTGGTTCTTTAATTTGAATCTATGAAACGGAGGTATTGGTTAACGTTAGTCTTTTTGGCAGCATGGCTTGGAACGGTTCAGGCCCAGGATCAATTGACAGAGGGCGCTAAAAAGAAACTGGCTGCAAAAGATTATGCCGGGGCGAAAGCGGATTTGAGTAAAGTGCTGGAAGCCGGTCCGAAAAATAAAATTGCCTTACGGCTTCGGGGGGAAGCCCGGATGGGGCTGGATGACTTTTATGGTGCAATAGCTGACCTTACCTATGCACTGGAAATTGACTCCACATATGCTGAAGCCTACAACTTCCGGGGTGAAGCAAAAATGGCACTGGGAGATGATGACAGTGCCATCAAAGATCTGGATAAAGCCATTAAGTTTAACTCAAAATACATTGATGCGTACACCAACCGGGGCTTTGCAAAATATAACCTGGATGATTTAACAGGAGCATACTTTGATTTTTCCAAAGCGCTTGAGCTTGGGCCTCCCGATGCTGACAAATTTTTTAATCGCGGTGTGGTAAAAGCAGATCTCGGAGAGTTTATAAGCGCCATTGATGATTATAACCAGGCAATCGAATTGGATAAGAATGACCCGGCACTATTCAACTACCGTGGTGTTGCCTATTACAACATTGGTGAATTTGTAAAAGCCGTGGCAGATTATGATCAGGCCATCAAGCTTGATCCG
>CAZCRJ010000777.1:0-1531 GCA_964501015.1 uncultured Roseivirgaceae bacterium
CAAAGTGCAAATGAAGCCGTTAGTCTGATGCTAAGCGCGCTTCTCTATTCACGCGAAAAACAGTGCAGGATTTTGTTGGTGAAAAATCTTTCATGGCCTGTCGAGAGCCTGGCCTTGGCGCTTTATTACCGGCAAGAAGCTCAACGTGATATTCCAATTATTTTTAGTGGAAACCCCGTTGGCTATACCGAGAAATTTTTCAGAGGTCAAAGTGATTGGTCAAGGCCTGATGAACTCAATTTGCTTATCAATGTATATGAGCAAAAGTTTAAAAGTATACTTGCAGAAGGTGACGTAATTGTTTCTCGACCGTGTGCCACCAACTTACATGTGTTGCACAAAGTTTTAAACAGCCTGGAAAGTGTTCGTGGTGAAACCGCCACCCGGGAAGTGTTGATTGGTGGCTTAAAGGAATTGGTGCGGGAATCCCTTAAAAAGGTGGAACGTAATAGAACGATGGATATTCTTCGATGGGGCTTAGACCCCCGGTTTGTAGAATCAACTTCTTCAGAATTAAATCCCATTGTTCAATTATTAACAGAATCACTGGAAGGAAGTATATACTACCAGGAAGTAAAGGAATTACGCTATCAACACACCTGATCATGATACACTTTGAATGGCCCTTGTTATATGATATGGCAGCCGATGTGACGAAGTATCGGTATGAGCGCTGTGGTTTTATGTTTGGTCATGAAAAAGATGAACACCAAATCGTAACCGATATACTGCCTGTGTCTAATATCCGACAACTGGATAAGCATATCACTTATGAAATTTCCGGAGCCGCATATGTACTGGCGGAAGCAATGGCCGAGCAATCCGAAACAAAGCTTCTGGGCGTGTATCACTCACATCCGGATCATCCTGCGGTTCCCTCCGAATATGATTGGGTAACCGCTCAGCCAAACTTTATCTACACCATCATTTCGGTAAGCAATAATAAAGTGTGTGGCATTCGCTTATGGCAATTGAATGAATCGAATCGGTTTGAAGAAAAAGTGTATGATTTTATAGCGTCATCGCGTAAACCCTCATCTCTTTTAGCCACACATACTGGTAGTAACAAACACCAACTGAAATTGAACAACCTAAATTAACTATGTATGGCTACTATCATTATCCCCACCCCATTGCGAAAATACACGAATAATAATTCGCATATTAAATTTAGAGAACAAACCGTTTCAGAAGCCATCGTTCAACTCACCTTAACGTTTCCGGATATTCGCAAATACCTCATGGATACCGAAGGAAGAATGGCTCCGTTTATTAACGTTTTTGTAGATAACGAGGATATCCGAAACCTGGATCGGGAGAAAACGATCCTTCATGATAATTCCATAATCTTCATTGTCCCGGCCATTGCCGGAGGTATTCAATTTCCATCTGATTACCCTTCTTCGCAGCATAGGATGCTGGTAATTCAACCTACAACTAGATGAAAACTAACGAGGTTCATCTTTCAAAGGAGGAATTGAAACGATACGATCGCCACTTACTCATATCTGAATTTGGACGTGAAGCCAAC
>CAZCRJ010000778.1:0-1525 GCA_964501015.1 uncultured Roseivirgaceae bacterium
ATATTACCTCAGCATGCCGTACAGCGTTGTGGATGGAGTGTACTTCCGTATGGGGATTAGTTAACAATTCTTTGCCCTTAAAATTAGCAGTATCCTGAACACCCAATAAAATAGTATGACCTGCTTTCGCCCAGGCTGTAGCCAGTGCTCCGCCTACATTTCCGGTTCCAATGATTGCGATCTTCATGGTATAACGTTATTATGTTTTGGAAAAACGAATTGACACTCTTATTCCTGATCGTAATAAGTAGATAAATTGATTTTTGATTTAAAGGTTACCAGGTTTGGAACTGTCTGCTCCTTTCAACTTTTTCTTATTGGTCTCCACCGATTTTACAAATTAGAAACCAGTACATTGCATTCTTTAAGTACTTCATCATCTATTCACAAATCAAAAAGCAAAAACATCAAATCAAATTGCACCCAATTCACTTAATTAATTAATCATCTAATTTTGTCAATTGCAATTTCCTGAATTCCACTTCAGCGCCCTCCGCTTGTACAGCTATTTGTCCGCGGGTGGCAGTGGCTTTCGTACCGTGATTCACCAGTTCTCCGTTTACCAAAACTTTAATTTCATCTGCAACACACTCAATCACCATCGTGTTCCACTCCCCCAGTGGCTTTTCCGATCCATCAGTTAGGTTTATAATTCTGCGTGCCTTGCCTTCCGTTATCCCCCACTCCTCTTTGGGACCGCGCCTGACTTCCATATCCGGTACGCTAACATCTTCAACAATACACCAGAAGTCACCGGCATGTTCATGCATCATCTGTACTTCTATGGATTTCGGAAACATACCATACAATGCTCGCGGTGTTGAAGCATGAACCAGTACACCACAGTTTCCTGGTTCTCTGGTGAAGCGATAGTCTACTTCAAGTTTGTAGTTCTCAAATACCTCATCGGTTATCAGGTGCCCGCGTGGTTCTCCCAGGCTCACCAGCAAACCCTCACGAACAATAAAGGGAGACAAAACATCACTGGTATCCATAGCGGGTACATCAACATGCCAGCCATAAAGGTCAGTGCCATTAAACAACTGAACCGAGTCACGATGTTTAGGGGAGCATCCTAACACCATCAGGGAAACTATGAACAGATACTTAGATCTACTTCTCATATTAATAATCTTTTTTTTGGTCGATAAAAGCGTTTCGATTAATTACTTTTTTACCTTCCACCCGGAGGGCAATGCATTTTCAAAAAATTGGTATACAATGTTGACAAGTGGAGGCCTGTTCCTTCTCCCTCAGCAATGGAATGCGAACGGTTCGGGTACGGCATAAACTGAAACTGCTTATTGTATTTGATCAATTCGTTCACCAGCATATCAGCATTCTGGTAATGCACGTTATCATCGCCCGTACCATGAATGTAGAGTAAGTTGCCTTTTAAATTCCTGGCGTAGGTCATAGGTGATCCTGCTACAAAATCTTCCCTGTTCTCCTGGGGTAATCCCATGAAACGCTCCTGGTAAATATTATCGTATGTCAGCTGGTTGGCAACAGCCGCAACGGAAAT
>CAZCRJ010000779.1:0-1519 GCA_964501015.1 uncultured Roseivirgaceae bacterium
ATAGCGCTGCGGCCAGGATGAAAACGGAACCTAAAAAAAACATGACCTGGGATTGCAAAAAACTCAACCGGTCAACATTGACCAATTGCTTTTCAGTTAATAGTGCAAGATGACGGATCACCGGGAAATCATTCGAATACTGCCATACCAGGTTGGGCATGATGAGGAATAAAAACAGGAGCATCGCGAAGTACAATTCCTTCCGCAGGAAAATGCCTCGGTGACGAGTCATCAAAATTGCTGGTGCCAGTCCTATTAGCAAAAACACAATGTTGTACTTGTTCAGAAAGCCAAGTGCAACAATCAAGGCCCCGCCAAATAGATAATTCGTATTCTCCGTTTTTATATATCGGATCAGCATAAAGTACACCGTAGTCCAGCATAGCACATCAAGGGAGTTTGGTTGGTACAAGGTATTCAGGCGCAGCAGTGCAGAAAGCAAGACAGCCGTAGCTCCCAATATCAGGGCAAATAAATTTCCATTTAATGTTTCAATGGCCCTCCACACCACTACTATGGTTAGGGCTCCGAACAATACCGGAAAAAACTTGATCCAAAAGATGGAGTTTCCTAAATAATAAATAAGGAGAGAAATCCATGATGTTACCGGAGGCACCGAAAGGTATCCCCACGCCAGGTGATGGGCCATATCGAGGTGGAGGAATTCATCGCGTTGTAATCCATACTCCGGACTCAGCAAATGGTATTGAAGCCAAAACTTCAGGCCAACAAACACCCACAGAATACATGTTTTTGTATTTATTGAGATCGTATTCCAAAACATACTTTCAGCAATTTTTACACTGTTGAAGATTGTGCATAGCATCGCAAGTTCTTGCCTTTCCTCCCGATTAGCAATACGTGCACCATGTGCAATGTGAATCCCTATTCAAAATCCTCAATATCCTTCATCCGGATTTCCATGTATTGCTTCAGCAAGCGCTCATACAACCCCTCTTCCATGGTATAGCCGGTAACTTTAATCATGCTCTTACTGGAAGTCTTGTTGGTTACCGGTGGGGTTAGGCAACTGATGTTCATCCCGGCCTTTTGCATGCCGTGGATTTTGTTGGTAAAGGCATTGTCGTTGGACACCTGGCTGATCACCTCAAATGTTCGTGTGGTGTCATCCTTTACTACCTGCCAGTATTTTGAGTACATAAATTTTTGTATAGAATGAACAAAAGTAATGTTAATGTTCATTAAACGTAAACTACCTCAGCTATTTCAGAGGAACCATCCCGTAGTACTGCCAACTTTTTCAGAGAACACCGCACATTGCAGCAGTGCACTCTTTAACATTAATTAACCTTCACCAATTAAACGTTGGTACGATTCATGACTCTAAGTACCAGAGAGTAAAAACATAAACAAAAGAGCGATGAAAACAAGAATAATGGTATTCGCTGCAATGATGATCAGTGTGATGATGGTTGCGCAGCAAAACATGCGTGGTCCACACAACCGTGGAAGTGAGCAACACGAGCAGATGAAGAGTGAATTAGGGCTGAGTGACGAT
>CAZCRJ010000780.1:0-1518 GCA_964501015.1 uncultured Roseivirgaceae bacterium
GCGGTAAATAATTCACCACCTGAGACTACATCAAGTGATAACCCTTCTTGATTAATCAATGTGCACATCGCTTTAGTCAAAAAAGCCTTAGAAGCATAGATTACTTCAGAATCAACTTTAGAATGCTTAAACTCATTAATAAAATACTTACACTGGTTTCTAATGTGATCTTCATCCATCACATATAAAGGCGTTCCATAAGTCTTTTTTAAATCCTCTACACTTATACCAGCAATAGTTAATACGCCTTCTTTATTGATTGATTGATTGCCAAATAAATTCATCGTAATCCCAACTTTCTATTTTGAATACAAAAAAAGCCGTGAGCAAAAGGCTCACGACTAATTATACATGATAAAAAGCGTCCTTTCGCCCAACCATGTCAAAGCGCATCCATCATGGGTCGGGCAACCCAATCGAACAGTCTTATACTTCTTCAGTATAAGCCCAGTGCTCAGCACTTCGGCGTTTGTCCCTTTCCTTTTTTCAAAGTACTATTGACTTAACGCAGCCTCTTTATACATAGTTATTAATATTCAATTGCATTAAGAATAACACATTGTCATATATGAGTCAAACAATATAAATTGAAAGGGTTTTCGAGTAAAAAGCAGTCATTTTTTTTCCTTAAAATGGTTCAATTATAGACAAGTTATGCTATTATTAATTCGAGTTCAATCATCACTTGTTCAACCTAAACTGTCATGGGTTTTATAATCCATTCAAAATCATTAATGTTAATTAAGGAGCCTGTTGATAATGAATCAAAAACCTTTTATTGGAATCCCTATTGGTGACCCTGCAGGAATTGGTCCTGAGATCGCCTTAAAATCATTAAATAACGATAGCCTCTATACGTATTCAAACCCTTTATTAATTGGCGATATAGAGGTTTTAAACGCTATCATCAAACGTTATGAACTTCCCTTAACCCTTCATGAAACAAGATCTCCAAAAGAAGGTGTCTATACTTATGGTGTGGTTGATGTTTATCCTGTCAATAATATAGATATGAATCAATTTAAATTAGGCGAGGTTTCTTCCATGTGTGGTCAAGCTGCGTATGAATATATAAAAACAAGTGTGACTTTAGCCATGAATAATCACATTGATGCAATCGCAACAACCCCCATTAATAAAGAATCTCTAAAAGCTGGAAATGTGCCTTTTATCGGTCATACAGAAATGTTTGCACAATTGACAAAAACAGATGATCCTTTAACGATGTTTGAAATCGATCAATTGCGCGTCTTCTTTTTATCACGTCATGTATCACTGAAGAAAGCCATCGAAATGGTTAAAAAAGAACGTATTGTTGATTATGTTAAAAGAAGTCATAAAGCACTTGCAAAGTTAGGTGTTAAAGGCCGCATTGCAGTTGCGGGGTTAAATCCACATTCTGGTGAAAACGGCTTATTTGGGATGGAGGAAGTTGAAGAGATTGTTCCAGCAATAAATCAACTTAAAGAAGAGGGCTATGATGTTATTGGTCCTATTCCTGCTGACTCCATTTTTGCC
>CAZCRJ010000781.1:0-1517 GCA_964501015.1 uncultured Roseivirgaceae bacterium
TCGCATAACTAACAAGTAATGCATCATTATAGAAGTATTTTATGCTGTCTTCTTCCCATAATAAGGTAAATTTTTGAAAATCGTCGGTTAACCCTTCGATATGTTTTCTAAAATAGTAATAATCGCCTTCTCTATGGTTATAGGCTTCTGTGTGTAGACATAAATATAAATGGTCCATATCTTTTGCGGTATGTTCCATAATATCAATTTCACCACTTCTTGGCCAACGGCCATGAAGATGATTTTCACTCATCATCCATAAAGCAGGCCAAGTCCCTTTTCCTTTAGGAAGTTTAGCTATAATATCGATTTTTCCGTATTTAATTGCAAATTTATTTTTTGTGTTAATACGGGTGCTTTCAATGATTCCATCTGTATTGGTTGCTTGAATCACTAACCCACGCGCGTCGAAGAAATGATTAGCTGGTTTATCGACATAGCGTTGAATTTCATTATTTGCCCATTTGTCTCCGACTTCAATGTTCCAATCTTTTTCATCTAATGCGTTCATGTTCGTAAAATCAAAATGCTTAACTAATTTCATAATGCACTCCTTTAATGTAATACGCGGGTACTCTCCCCTGTAATTAAGAAAGTATCCACGGTTATGGTTTCGCCTATTTCGCTTGTGTCTCTATTGTCAATTAACTGCATAACTTTTCGAGCAGCAATCTCACCCATTTTACGTGCATCCTGTCTTATCGTGGTAAGTCTTGGGGTGATTAATTGACCTAAATCAATCCCATCAAACCCAACAATTGAGTAATCAGCTGGGACTTTTTTACCTGCTTCTTTAATCGCTTGAATTGCCCCAATCGCAAGTAAATCTGATGCACAAAAAATAGCGGTCGGTTGAAGCGGTAACTTCAATATTTTTTTCATTGCGCGGTAGCCATCTTCTTTTGAGAAATATTCCCCAGAAACTAAGAATTCTTCTCTTAAAGGCAGCCCACTATGAATCATCGAATATTCAAATGCCTGTTTACGGGTTCCCCCAATATAAGTGGTTGAATCGCCATAAATATGTGCAATCAATTCGTGACCGATATTTTTCAAATATTGAACGCCTTGATTCATCGCGTCTTCATTATTTGATGTAATCGTAATCCCGTTTGGTACGTTGTAATCAATGAGTACAAGTGGCATATTTGATTCGTAAAGTTCTAACATATCTTCATGGTTAAAATCTTCACATAAAACAAGGATGCCATCAACTTGTTTACGCTTAGCGTGTTGCAAGTAAGACCCATCAAGTTTTCCCATGCTTTTGGCTAAAAACATAATATCGTACCCACGGGATTCGACTAAACTTTTAAAACTTTCTAATACTTTGGCAAAAAGTGGATGTTGTAGGCCTTGGTTGGTAATTTCTTCAAAGATAATTCCAATCGTATGTGAACGATGGGTTTTTAATGAGCGTGCTGAAAAGTTTGGGATATAGCCCATTTCTTCACATAATTTTAATATTTCATCACGTGTCCCTTTAGAAATATCTGGGTAATTATTTAACGCTTTTG
>CAZCRJ010000782.1:0-1514 GCA_964501015.1 uncultured Roseivirgaceae bacterium
GTACAATAGCAACAGGACTATACGGAATCAAGCCGGAAGTAACTTTGTACACACCAGCAAACTATACTGTTGACCTTGCAAATTCAGTATTTGGAGAACTCGCTGTAACCAAGGCTACACCAACGGTAAGTGTTACAGGTGGTTCATTTGAATATGACGGATCGCCCAAAGCAGCAACTAATGGATTCGTATACGGTATCGGAGGAATCACCGATGTGATCAGTACTGATTTAACCTTTTCGTATGCGGGTATTACCGGAACCAATTATGGTCCAAGTGCAGCTGCCCCGACTGAAATTGGCACGTATCAAGTAACTGCAACATTTGCGGGTAATGCCAATTACACATCCGCAACAGGCACAGCAACCATTACCATAAATTGTGTATCCGAACCAGTAATTACCTCGTTTGAAACGTCAAAAGGTAAGGGTGCCAACGGACCGGCCGTCATTCAAAAGCCTTCTGGTACTTCCGTAGGTGACTTACTTGTTGTTGGCCTGACACACGAAAAAGGAAGTTCCGTGGTACTTACACCACCAGATGCTACCTGGAATTTGATACAACGCAATAACCAGGGCAATAATGTTGGCATTGCTACTTATTATAAAGTGGTAGAACGCAATGATGAACCCGATTCCTATGCATTTGGTTTGTCCAGCAGCCCTAAGTGGGCAATGGGAATCTCCAGGATTTCAGGCGCTGATCTTTCTAACCCAATAGAAGCATTTGGCGCTGGTTCCGGAAACCGGTCACTCGTAGCAGTAGCGCCTTCCATTACCACAGGCGGTTGTAATTCATTGGTTATGACATTCTTCTCCAATAAGACCGATGCCACCTGGACAGAGCCTGAGGGATCAGTTAAAGTGTATGATGATCCGAATAGCCAAGAAGGACTTACCTCGAACATGATGGCATATTTCATTCAGGCAGAGGCAGGTGCAACCGGTACCCAAACAGCCATTGCATCACGTAGCGAGACATGGGTTGCTCAGATTGTAGCCATTCGTCCTGCTGTTCCGTCTACTGAAACTGCCCGAACCAAATCTTCAACCAGTGGTACAACAAGTAATATGACCATTGCTGCTGAACCGCTTCGCTTAGAGGAGGTAGCAACAGAGGTTCGTGCCTATCCAAACCCTGTTAAAAACCAACTGAATGTAACGCTGACCGGAGTGTATGAACAACCTGCTCCATCAACATTTAACATTGTAGATGGTATAGGACGCTCCCATTCTGTTCAATCCACTTGGTTTGGAAGCGAGAGCAGGTTAGAATTTGATTTCTCCAATCTCAATAATGGAATCTATTTGATTAACGTAAGGACTTCAGCGGGCGTTAAAACCCTACGTATCCTGAAACAATAAAATTAACCCTCTTGGGGAAGTAAAAAAGAATGGGAAAGACTCCCATTCTTTTTTTTGTTTTCCCCGTATTCTTCCACTGTATTAAAATGATTCGTAATTTCAGGTCCTGAATGAATTACATTAGGTCAACACTTCTATTACTTGCCTTAC
>CAZCRJ010000783.1:0-1514 GCA_964501015.1 uncultured Roseivirgaceae bacterium
AGTTATTTATATGGAATCTGAATTAATGTACGGTGAGAAGGGTGAAGTTCCGGAAGAAGAATATTTGATACCCATTGGAGTGGCCGATATAAAACGTACCGGAACTGATGTTACCCTTGTTTCTTTTGGTAAAATCATAAAAGTGGCATTAGCGGCTGCTGAAGAATTGGAAAAGGAAGGTATTTCAGCGGAGGTAATTGATTTACGAAGTGTACGTCCTATTGATTATGCAACCGTAGTTGAATCGGTTAAGAAAACAAACAGGCTTGTCATTGTGGAAGAAGCTTGGCCGCTTGCCTCCATTTCTTCTGAAATAACGTATCATGTCCAAAAACATGCCTTTGACTACCTGGATGCACCAATTCACAGGATTACCAGCGCAGACGCCCCGCTGCCCTATGCTCCAACTTTAATTCAGGCCATTCTACCTAATGTTGAGCGAACAGTAAGGGCTATAAAGTCCGTATTGTATAAAGACTAACAATTAAGCAGATATAGTCCTTTATCTCAAGTGCCATTTTTAAAACCGGGCAGACTTCAACTTCACATCGGCCATAGCGAAGGCTTTCTCAAATTCTTGTTTTACCCGAGCCGCTTCATCTTTCTTGCCTTGAGCATCAAGGCTTGCATACAATCCATAGAGTGACCAGCCATTTTTTCGGTATAGATTCAGATCCTCACGGAAACGCTGCTCAGCCTGGGCTGGTTTATTGGCCACCAGTAAAATCGATCCAAGCGTTTGCCGGACAGGACAAAACCAGTCGGGTGGCTCCTGGTATAAGAGGTTATCTTCAATTTCGATGGCTGTTGTAAGTAGTTGAATGGCTTTGTCATAATTCTGTTGCTTGGCGGCTATCTCAGCGTCCAGCACATGCTGACCAATAGTCAGTACACTTCGGAAGCTATTGAATCCTGCAATCGTCATTTCCATAAAAGGATCTTGCACTAATTTTTTCAGGTTGGCCATTTCCTTTTCTGCTTCACTTACTTTGTTAGTCCGGGCGTACGCCATACCTCGCGTGAAATGCCAAACACTTTTGACATATTTAAGGGAATCAACCGGCTCTGTGATTTTCAGGATATCATCCCACTTACCAAAACGGACAAGGTTATACCACGGCATCGAATACCAGTGTTGAAAGGTCACAAAATCAGGCATATTCATCATCTCCAAAGGGATGTTCATCTTCAATGCTTCTGCTGCATACACCGACTTTTCACTCATCCCTGCCATTTGCGCACAAGCGAGAAGAAAATGATAATTGTGCGGATAATAAAATAACGGATAAATACTTTGTGCTTTACATTGGGCGATGTACTCCTCATCTGTTTTTACAGCACGCTCATTGGCCTCCACCCCTTCCAGGTACCGGCCAACCCGTATGTAAATATGTGATGGCATATGCACCAAGTGGCCGGCACCTGGAACTAAGTTACGTAACCGGTCTGCACTGTCCACGGCCCTGTCAGGATCGGGAGAAGCTTCCAGCATATGGATGTTCAGGTGGTTTGCT
>CAZCRJ010000784.1:0-1512 GCA_964501015.1 uncultured Roseivirgaceae bacterium
CGGAAACTACAAACCCTGAAGCATAAACAGCCTCTAGTAATGGCTTTGTTTGCGGATGAGCAAAATCATTCTGCCGATTACACCCGAAAAAAATGGATAGGGCAGCCAGCAGTGTACTCAGTATAGTTTTCATATTCATTAGAAAATCACTTTTTGTAATCTGCGCGGAAAGTATTCAGCGCTTATTTTCTCCCTTCAATTTTTTTTCGCGTCTTAAAAGGCTTTCAAGTGTATCCTTTTTTAGTCGCTCCACTGTAGCATTGCGTACTTCCAGAAACGCAAACCGGATGGCGCAGGTTTCCTCATCGTCACATTCATTGCATGCCTCATAGTATTTGTATGTAGCACAGGGAACGGCAGCAATAGCGCCATCAAACAACCGAACCACATCTGCCAGGTTTACTTCTTTGGGTGAGCGTCTTAAAAAATATCCTCCACCTTTACCTTGTTTGCTGCCCAGTATACCCGCATGATTCAGATCCAGCAGAATCGTCTCCAAAAATTTCCTGGGTATACGGCAGGCAGCTGAAATATCCTTGATCAGAAATTTCTCTTTCGGTTGCCGTGCTATATGCACCAGCGCATGAATGGCATATTTACATTTCTTCGATAGCATCTTTCCATCACAATTTATGTTTTTAATTTACAAATGTCCGTTAAATTTGATGGCCTTCAGTAAAATGAACCGCCATAAGTAAAATACAGGCCGAGATAGCTCAGCGGTAGAGCAGCTGTTTCGTAAACAGCAGGTCGTGAGTTCAAATCTCATTCTCGGCTCAAGTAATAGGCTACCTGTCATGGAAAGAAACGCATGGTAAAAATTTTATTCATTCTTGTTGGTGGGGCCCTTGGAACACTTGCCCGGTATGGTGTATCCGGGTGGGCTCATCAGAAAATAAACAATGTTTTCCCAATAGGAACATTAACCGTAAACCTGGTGGGTTCGTTGTTTATCGGGTTGCTTTGGGGTATGGCCGAAAACACTACCCTGAGTCCGAACATGCGCACGTTTCTTTTTGTCGGGATTCTGGGTGGATTTACAACCTTTTCTACCTATTCGCTTGAAACCCTGAACTTGCTTCGCGATGGTGAAGTTAAGATGGCGATGATCAACCTTCTGCTCAATAATGTTTTGGGTATACTGCTCGCCTTCGTTGGATTAATGATTGGAAAATATAGCACAACCTAATATGAACCTACCTAAAGATGGAATGATGTTGCGGATTTATATCGGTGAAGCCGATCGCTACGGATCCAAACCTTTGTACGAGGCCATCGTTTTGAAAGCACGCGAACTAAATCTGGCGGGCGCAACAGTATTGCGGGGCATTATGGGATTTGGCGCTGAAAGCCGTATCCATACAGCAAAAGTTTTACGCTTATCCGAAGATCTGCCCATTGTAATTGAAGTCGTTGACACCGAAGAAAACATCAATAAAATTTTGCCCTTCCTGGATGAAACGGTATTGGAAGGTATGATCACCCTGGAAAGGGTAAACGTCATCAAGTACC
>CAZCRJ010000785.1:0-1509 GCA_964501015.1 uncultured Roseivirgaceae bacterium
ATCAATCTTGGAATGGATTATGAAACCTTTGGCGCGCATCAGAAAAAAGGAACGGGCGTGTTGAATTTTCTGAAAGATTTTTTAACCACGGTGGCCTCACAAAAAACAATCACAATGATCAACCCGTCAGAGACTATCCGAAGGATGAAGGCGAAAGAACAGATTTCTGTTCCTACTCATATTTCGTGGGCCGATCAAGAACGCGATCTCTCTGCGTGGCTCGGTAATGATATGCAGCGTGATGCCTTTGATTCCATGAGCAAATTAAAACGCCATGTCATGAATCTGAACGACAGTGAGTTAATCAATGCATGGCGGTATCTACAAACCAGCGATCATTTTTACTACATGTCCACTAAAATGGGAGATGATGGAAATGTTCACCGGTACTTCAGTCCGTACCCATCGCCTTACGAAGCATTTATGAATTATATGAATGTACTGGCGAGCCTTGAATACAGAATTCGACAGTCTCGCAGAAGGGCTCAAAAAGAAAAACAAATAAGGAAGGCCCCGTAAGAATATAGCGTGATCTAAAAATGTAAAAAATAAAACATATCGATATGGTTTCCGCGGTTGAAAAAATAATACATAATAGCGAGTATTCAGCTCATCTTCTGGCTCGGAAAGTAATGCGATACAAAAGCAATAAAACCGTAGTGGTAGGGGTGGGTCCAAACGGGTCATCGGTGGGCTCGGCTTTAGCAAAAGAACTGAGCTTACCCTTTCATGTTATACTCTGCAGGGACCTAAAACATCCAGCCGATGCAACAAAAAAAATCGGGTCGGTAAGTCATAGTGCAGTAGTCATGAATATGAATACGACTAATCATGACATACCTCAGGATTTTCTTGCGCGACAGGTCCTCAACCTGAAAAATCAAATCGAAAAAGAGTATACTGTAATCTATTGTGATCAGCGCAAACCTTCGTTTCGAAATAAGATTGTTATTCCAGTAGTGGATATACTCACCGCACCCGAAAATTTACTGGCGGGAATAAAAACGGTTAAATTACACATGCCTCTCCAGGTTATTGTTGCGGTGCCTGTAGTGGAGTTACAGGCAGCCAGTACCATTGCAGGTGAGGTCAATGACATGGTTTTTCTGCACATCGAGTCAAATGTACCTGACATAAAATTTGATGATCATACTTCACCCGTTGAGTTGTTGAAGATTAAGGGTGCCATTGAAGCTTTAAAACGATATGGCACCTAATTTCGGGTATCATACTCAGCGCCTGGTATCTCCATTAACAACGCAGGCACTTATTGTATAAAATTCAAGGTAGGGAATGGCAGCGCACAATTCTGAATTTCCATTTCCGCTGCTTTCCAATAGAAAAAGGGATTGACCATGTTTTGTGCCCAGTCCTAATCAGTTATCTACCCACATTATACGTTCTAAATTCCCTTTGCATTAGCCTTTAAATAGGTGTCTGATTCCACAAAACGTATTGAATAACAGCAGATAGTACGATTGGAGGAGGTTGAAATCGCTCCTCTCTGCG
>CAZCRJ010000786.1:0-1508 GCA_964501015.1 uncultured Roseivirgaceae bacterium
GGTAGTGGGCAGCAGTGCCTTGGCCGGTATGTTACGGATGGAAGCGCTGGAGGAGATGACCAACAGCGGGCTCACCATGCGTGACGGCATACGCGCCATTGGTGGCAGCCCCGATCGTATTCAGGAAGTGAAACGGAGGGAAGGTGATTTGAAGGTGTTTCTTGAGTTACACATTGAACAAGGCGGGACACTTGAAAGAGAAAAAATTCAGATCGGTGTAGTGGAAGGTATTGTTGGGATTAACTGGTGGGAGGTAACAGTGGAAGGTTTTGCCAACCATGCCGGCTCCACGCCAATGAACATGCGGCAGGATGCATTGCTTGCGGCATCAAAATTGGTGCTTGCCGTGAATGAAGTGGTTAAGAGTTATGAAGGAAACCACGTAGGTACTGTAGGCAAGCTTTCTGTTGAACCGGGCGCTCCAAATGTAATTCCTGGTAAGGTAACAATGAGCCTTGAACTGCGTGATCTATCCTCAGCGAAAATTGACATGCTCTTTCAGGCTATTCAGAAACGTGCAGCAGAAATTGTGGCAAATTCTTCTACTGTCATTACTTTTAAACCCTTAAGCATTGCCAGCAAACCTGCGCTCGCAAATTCTGCTGTTCAGGACAAGATCATCGCTTCGGTTAAACAACTTGCGTTGACCTACATGCGTATGCCTAGTGGTGCCGGTCATGATGCACAGGAGATGGCGTTGCTTGCGCCTATGGGTATGATCTTTATTCCAAGCGTAGGTGGCATCAGTCATTCGCCAAAGGAATTTTCTACTGCTCAGGATATGGCTAACGGAACAAATGTTCTACTGCACACGATTTTGAAACTGGATAAGGAATAATTTTTGTGCGTACGCATGGAAATAATTAGTAGAAATGGAGATCCCCCCAAAAGCTATTTTGAAATGCACGTTGTGCGGAAGCAATAATCCGTTTCTGATTGAGAGTGACATTGATACACGGGTGTACTATGCCTGCCCAAACTGTGATTTGATTTTCACAGATCCGAAGTTTCATCTATCCCCGCAGGAGGAAATAGCCCGCTATTCCGAGCATAATAATGGTATAGAACATAGTGGCTATGTTGAATTTCTGAACAGAGCTATTCAACCGGTCATGCCTTATCTCACTAAAGAAATGACTGGTCTGGATTATGGTTGCGGTCCAACACCAACACTCTCCAGGTTGCTGCAGTGGGAAGGGATAACGTGTTTTGATTATGATCCGCTGTTTGGCTTTAAGCATCCGCACACACAGTACGATTTTATTTTTGCCACAGAATGCTTTGAGCATTTTTTCCATCCTGGAAAGGATTTTAATACTATTAACAGTTTGCTCAAGCCGGAAGGTTACCTTGCGGTGATGACGGAACAATATGAAAGTCTGGAAAGTTTTAAAACCTGGTATTATAAGCGTGATAAAACCCATGTGAGTTTCTTTCACCGGAATACATTTCTTTACCTGTGCAAATTGTATGGCTATACCATCCACTGGCAGGATCGGAACCGGGTA